>CANQFL010000006.1 GCA_947598785.1 uncultured Clostridia bacterium | reverse complement strand
CAAAACTTTCAAGTCCTACAAAGCAGGAACAATTGAAATCCGTTGTTATATCTGTGCCAGAGGATAATTTAGATGTCAATATTAAGATTTATAAAAATCTAAACGTAAATCCTGGCAATGTTAATGACAAAATTAACATACCAGACGGTGGCGACCTTGTGGCTAATTTAGATACACATGTAAATCAAAGTGGGATGCATACCATAGACCTTAAAAGTCCAATAAACCTTCACCAAGGCGAATATTTTTCCATAGTTGTCAGGTGCAAAACAAAAAATGGAGCTTCAGTTGCAGTGAACTGCGCTGTTGACAATCGCTCAATTAATGACATGACCTATTATTTTCAAAATGGGAAATGGATTAATTTTAAAAACAGCGAATTTTATGCTGACAGTGGAACGGACAAAAGAACAGCCAAAATTAGGGCAATTACAAATACTATTGCTCGAGAAAATATTGAGGGCAATGACCTGAAATATGCCAGAGTTGAAATTCCAAATAGGCTTGTCTATTATGAAAAAGACAAAAATCTAATGCCGGAAGAAATTAACGTCCTCATAGACGGGGAATTGCTTGAAAATGAGCAAGATTATAAGGTGAAAGTTCAAAATATTATTTCGCCTGGCAAGACAGAAATAACAATTGCCGGCAATGGAAATTATTCAGGCACTAGAACAACTTATTTTGAAGTTGCAAAGGCAAAATATCCACCAGATGCGAAAAGCGACACGATAAATGTTTACAGTGACAAAAAATATCTGAAAGATATTCCAACTCCTGTTGATTGGAAGTGGGTTGACGAAAACAAAAAACTTGAAGATGGAACAAATTTGGTTTCAATGATTTATGTTGGGGAAGATAAGGAGTTTTATCAAAACACAACTTGTGATTTTTATGTCAACAAAATAAATGAAAATCTACCTGCCGACATTGATATTTCAACAGCAAATATTGAAATTGTTGGGGATTATGTTTACACAGGAGAACCTATTGTTCCAAATGTTAGAGTCATACGAGAAAATATCGAACTGAACTACGGCATTGACTACACTTTAACATTTGAAAACAACATAGATGCAGGAGTGGCTATGGTTATTGTCAAAGGAAACGGACGATATTTTGGTCAAGCAAGCCAAACTTTCACAATTTCGCAAGCAGAAAAGCCAAGTGTAAGCAATACGACTATTCGACTTGACCATAAAGCTACTAAATTGTCTGATATAGAACTACCAAGTGGTTTTGTTTGGGAAAATGAAGAATTAGAGATTACTTCAGATAGAATGACAGCAAAGGCAATTTACAAGGGCAGTGATGCAAATAATTACAAAACAAATGAACTTACTTTTGAAATTGTTGTTGAATTGACACAAAATGAACCTAAATTAAGTGGTTTGATTTGGCTCGCAATAGGAATTCCTGTTGCTCTTTTGCTTATTGGCTGGGGAACATATTCCATTATAAAGCGTAAAAAAAATAAAAGATGGAAAAGATTATAAAAATGGGAAGAGGTATCTTTCCGTTTTTTATTATTAAATGGTTTATTTAAAAACGGATAAATTTTATATTTCGTTTTTTTTCTAAATCTTTTGACAAAGTTTTTTATATAGATTATAATAATCATTATTGAAAAATCTATATGCAGGGCCAGTGAGATTTAAGTCGAATGTTATGTAAAGATATGAGTGTAGCATATAATAGATTAAATTATTTTTTGGGAGTTGTTTATGTTTGGAAGAAGAGCAGATGGTGTTAAAGTTAAAGATTTACCTATTATTGACAAGGCTATGCCATATTTTATGCCTATGAGAATTGATGCTGTAAATTTATATGAACAATCAATTGAATGTGAACCTTTGGACAAGTTTATTTTAGCTGAAAAGAAAAATTCTGGGATTCACTATACTTATACTGAAATTCTGATGGCTGCTTGTATTAGAATGATTTATAACCGTCCAAAAACAAATAGATTTGTAAATAATTGCGTTGTTTATCAAAGAAAATATATTTCAATTTCTATCAGTGTAAAGAAAAAACTTACTGACGATGGAGAAGAATTAACTCTAAAAATGTTTTTTACAGGTAGAGAAAGTTTGGCTGAAGTTAAGAAAATTTTTGAAGATGAAGTAAATAAAAATATAAACCCAGAAGCTGAAACTCATGGAACTACAAAAACTGCTGGTTTTCTTTGTAAATTGCCTAATTGGATGTTTAAATTGGCAATGAGCTTTTTGAGATTTTGTGACAATCATGGTCTTCTTCCAAGAAAACTTTTAGATGTGAGCCCTTTTCATACAAGTATTTTTGTTGCCGACCTAAAAAGTATTAAATTAGATGCTCTTTATCATCATCTTTATAATTTTGGTAATACTACAATTTTTGCGACTTTAGGTAAAGTTTATTATGCTCCAATAGCAAATCGTTCAGGAGAGGTAGAAACTAAAAAATTGGTTAAAGTTAGATTTAGTCTTGATGAACGTGTTTGTGATGGTTTATATTATTCAAATTCTCTAAAAGAATTAGAAAAATACATTAATAATCCAGAATTATTGAAGGAACGTTTACCAGAACCTGAACTTACAAAAAAGGAACTTAAAAAGAAGAAAAAACTTGAAAAAAAAGAATTAAAAAAACAAGCTAAGAAAAATAAAAAACAGGCATAGTTCTGTTTTATTTTTTTTATATTGTGACGGCAAAGTGACATCAGTTTTCAAATAAATTGTAAAATATTGTAAAATTATGTTATTTTTTGGCATATTATATTGACTATAAAATTCTTTATTTTTATAATCTTTTTGTGATTATGAAAAGGGGGTTTTAATGAACGACAATATCATTTGGACAAAGACTATTCTTTCTGTTTATAGATATTTGGAACGTATTTCAGGAGCAATAGATAAAATTATTTTACAAAGTGCTCTTAACAGTAGAAATGTATCTACTTTTAATTATTTTCAAACTAATACTTACGCAATTTCTAATAGGATAATTGATTTATCTGACCGTAAAATTACACTGATAAATTTAAAAATTCTCATTGAAAATACGTTAAAAGAAATAAAAAAATCTGATGCAGAACTTCTTATTCAAAAATATTTTGATAATTGGAAAATTAAAGAAATTTGTCAATATCATAATCTCAGTACGAGAACTAGTTTTAGAAAAATTGAAAATGCTGTTAAAACTTTTTCTTGCAGATTGTCGCTTAAAGGTTATAATGCAGATTCTATTGCTCAAATGTTGAAAAATGAAGGGTGGATTTTAAATGTTTACAGCCGTTTTATTAAAAAGAATATTGAGGATTTTTATCTTTCTAACATCTTTTTAGCAAAAGCTATTTCTATGTGATTCTATAACTCACTTTCGTCAAACTCAAAGTAATCTCCATGTTGTTTTATTTTTTTCTTTGGCTTTTTTATTGCTGTTCTTTGTTTTCCTTTTGATAGTTTCATTATTTTCGCAGGTTTTATTAAAAAATATAAAATTAACACACTAGGAACGGCTATCGCAACGACTAGCAAAATTTTTGTTATTAAAGATAAACCTTCAAATTGTCCTATTGTTGTTGGATATAACATATCTTCTGGAATCTCATCAAAAAGTTCATTGTTTTCAACAAACTCATTTGTAGGTTTACTATACACAAATGATGAATATACATATCCATAAAATGTAATACCTTCGACATCTGCTGAACAGTAATACCACATATCTGAATCTTTTGTAATTCTTTCACCTTTTTTACAACCTATAAAGTTTAAATCTACAGTTTGGTCTATTGATGCAATAAACTTTTCTGTATTTGCTGAAGAATACAAATAATAGGGGATTACAACATTAAATGTATTTTTAAAATATGGTGTTATAGGTTCACCACTCATAAGTTGAACACTATCTTTTTTTATATAACCTGTGACTCCGTTATATGAAACTTTGAAAAAATCCTCTATTCCTTGCTCAACTAGAACAAAATAGGAATAAGGTATCTCAAACATACCGGTTTCTTCATCAGGTAAGGAACAAAGTTCAACTCCTGTTTCTAGAACTTTGGCGTAAAATGTTCTACTTTCTGCCTGTGCATTTAGATTTGGTTTACTTTCAATTAATAAAATTGAAACAAATAAAATTAAAAATATTTTTTTCATGCTTTAATTTTAAAATTATTTTTATATTTCTGCTAAAAGATTATTGTCGGAAATTTGTCTTTTTGTATGTTTTTTGTAAGGAAGTGGTTTATGAATCTAAATTTAGTAAAGAAAATATTAAAAATAGAAAAAGAAATAGATATTCGTTATAATTCAAATAAACTTAATTTTTATAACAAAAAGGGGAAAATACATAAAAAACAACTTATTTTTCATAAAAATAAAAAAAGAAATAGATGGGTTTTTGGAGGTAATAGGTCAGGTAAAACTGAGTGTGGCGCTGTTGAGGTCGTTTATCTTGCAACAGGTTTACATCCTTTTAGAAAAAATAAGGTCACGGAAGGGTGGGTGGTGAGTTTATCTCGTCAAGTTCAAAGAGATGTTGCTCAACGCAAAATTCTGGAATATCTACCTGCTTCTTATATCGAAAAAATCGTTATGGTCAGTGGTGGACAAGATAGTGCTGAAAACGGCATGATTGACTTTATACTTGTTCGTTCGGCTGTTGGTGGCATCAGTCGTATCGGCTTTAAAAGTTGTGACCAAGGTAGAGAAAAGTTTCAAGGTGCTTCACTTGATTATGTTTGGTTTGATGAAGAACCTCCTTTTGATATATATCTTGAATGTAAAATGAGAGTTTTTGATAAATGTGGTGATATTTTTGGAACTATGACACCTCTTAAAGGCCTTACTTGGGTATATAATACAATTTATCTTAATGATAAAAATGATAATGAAGTTTGGTGTGAAACTATGGAATGGGCTGATAATCCTTTTCTTTCTAAAAAAGAAATTGCTAATATGACCAAAAGTATGTCAGCAGACGAAATTGAAAGTAGGCGTTTTGGTCGTTTTATGCAAAATGGTGGTTTGGTTTACTCTGAGTTTGATGAGAATGTTAATGTAATTGAACCTTTTAATATTCCTCCAGAGTGGCAAGATAATATTTCTATTGACCCGGGGCTGCATAATCCACTTTCTGCACATTTTTATGCTGTTGATTTTGATGGAAATGTATATGTGGTAGCAGAACATTTTGAAGCAGGGAAATCTGTTATTGAACACGCTAACAAAATTAAAGAAATTGCTGCAAGATTAAATTGGAAAAAAAATAACAGGGGTTTTTTAAATGCTTTAATTGATTCGGCTGCAGGTCAGAGAACCTTGGCATCAGAAAAAAATGTTATTGAACTCTTCTATGAAAATCAAATTTTGGTAAATCCTAAGGTAAATAAAGACCTTCTATCAGGTATATCAGTTGTCAAATCTTATATTAAAAATATTGATGGAAAAGCAAGGTTGTTTATTTTTAAAAATTGCGTCAATTTAATCAGGGAAATAAAAAATTATTGGTGGGGAGATGATGATGTGCCAATAAAAAAAGATGACCATGCTCTTGATGAATTAAGGTATTATCTTATGTCTAAACCTCAAAAAAATGAAAAAATCAAAAAAAATGACATTCAAAAAGATAAAGAAAAAATGATAAAATATTTAAAATTACAAAAAAAATAAATTTAAATTTATAAATAATTGTTAATATATTTGGAAAATTTAAATTATATTGGTATAATAATTATATGAAAAAATTAAAACTATTTATTTTATTCATTTTTTGCATAAGCTTCACTTTTGGTGGATTTGTTTTTCTTCCTTATAATAATGCAAATGCTCAAAATGTTGAAATTGAAGCTTTACCTGAACAATCATGTGATGCTACTCAATTTAAAGCGCTTTTAAAAGATTGGGATGATTTACATAGTGCTTGGGATAATTTCCAAATTATTCTTACTGAAGATGTAGAGTTGACTAAAGATGATATGGAAAGTTATACGGGTATCGGAACTGAAGCTATCCCTTTTAAAGGAGTATTTAATGGTAAAGGACATACTATTTTAATCAATGGCTATAATTTTGATGCTACAGTAACAGGAAATGGAGATAGTCAATATACGGGTATTTTTGGTTATTGTGGAAAAGGGGCTCAAATCAAAAATTTACGCGTTTTAAGTTCTTCTGATAGTGATATTAATTTAATTACAAATAACTGCAATTTTTCTTATATGGGAATTTTGGCTGGTTATGTAACAGGCACTACATTTGATAATATACAAATTGACGTAAAAAACATTGCAATTAATTCAAATTTTGACAATAGTATTAATTTTGGTTTGCTTGCAGGCGTTATGGACAATTCTTCAGTAGCTAATAATATTATTTGTCGTGCTAATAATGTTAAAAATTTAACTTTTTCTAGAAATGATGAACAGGTTTGTTCTTTCGGTGGCGTTTGTGGGAAATTTATAAATTCAATTATTCATTTTGCTATTGTTGGAATAAATTTTGATGTACATATTGAACAATCCTTTTTAGGACAAATAAATTTGGGTGGGGTTTCTGGAATTGTTTGGCAAGGTGCAAGCGAAATTGTCAATGTCGCTTTAAATTGCCAAATGCCAGCATCTGTAGATGGTTTAGTTTTTTCAGGTGAGGTCGTTGGTAACATTCTTTCTCCTTCTCCTAATCAAAATGAAGAATTTAATAATATTTCTTATATTCATTTTAACGGAAATCCTGAAAATGTATTTGGTAATAAAGGTGACTATAAATATGATATAAGAAATTATAATTGCCATATTACATACTCATCTTTATCAATCAATGATATTAAATATTTTGCTATTGAACCAAATGAATGGTATTTATCTATTGGTATATGGGATTTTGATAGAGTTTGGATTATGACTGCAAGTGGTATGGAACTTCAATGTTTTAATGATGATTTTTCTGTAACTGCAGAAGATGTTGTACTTACTGATAATGATAGTATTGTAATTTTAAAACTTACTAATCGTGCAGATATAAGCAACAAAAAATTTAGTTTTGGCGATATTGTTAGATTACAATATGAATTTGAACAACCAGTTTCTGGTGGTACAACAATCAATATGAAAAATTACTTTGAATTATGTGATATCAGACTAAATTCAATTAAGAAAGGTGATATTAGAACCATAAACGAGGGACAACCTAATGAAGATTATAAAATTTCTTACGATGCTTCAGATGATTATTCAATTTCAAAATTAGATAATGGTTTCATTTTAACAATTAATAGTCTTGATAATTCAACAAGTGGTAATTATACGATAACAGTAAATCCAAAAGAGTTTTCTTCAAAATTTACTAGTAGATTGTATTCTAACTCAGGCTATGTTGAAGGTGCTGATGGAACTGCTGGTTACATATATAACGTAAATAGTTCGGTGACAGATTCGGTTTCTTGGGAACCTATTTTGGTATATAATGGAAGAACAATTTCTGTACAAACTAGAGAAATTAGTTCGGTTTATAATTTTGAAGGGTGGTATCTTGATGTAGATGGAAATCCTTTAACTGCTGACACGCAACTTACAAGTTCTTCTGTTTATAGACTAGATTTTGTTTTTGGCTCTGGAAACTTTTTGGGAAATCTTAATATTTATGCAAGATATACAGATAACTCTAGAAGACTTACTTTTTCTATTGATGCTGGAATAGAAAAGGTTTTAATTGAAGGGCAAACAATTAGTGGTGTTGAAACTCAACAAATTGCAGTACCTAAAGATAAAATGCAAGTTTTAATTGAGATTTATGTTAGAGATAATTATAATTTTGATGTTGAAAATTTTGTTGCAGTAGTCGAAACTTATAAGGCAAAACTTACCATTATGCCTGATGATGAGCAAAAAGAAGGCTTTAAGTATTATAAATTTTCTCTAGATATTTCAAGCATTTCTGACCAACAAGTTGCAAATAACCTGTCTATCAATGTAAGTACAGAACCTATTAATCAAAAAGATATGACTTTAATTTGGATTATTGTTGGTAGTGTTGCTGGGGGTATTGTTTTAATTGGGTTGATTATACTTCTTATAATACTTTTAAAAAGAAGAAATTCTTTTAAAGGTGGTGGACGTATAAAGAAATCTAATTATAAGAAAATGTACTATTAAAAAAAACTCATTCATTTGAATGAGTTTTTTAACCAAATAGTTTTGTTGCAAAGGAATTGTCAACTACATTTTTCCATTCAGGTCTTGCATCAAGTTCACCAGCATTTTCTATGACATCAAGTAGTCTATTAAAATCATCTTTTTCTAATATCATATCATTTTTCCAAGCATCAATTTCTTTGTATGCTTTTGCTGCAATAATGATTTCATTATCAGTGAATCCATCAAATGATGGTTTTAGTGCTGTTGCAACTGCTTGAGAGTTTTTTTCAATGTTGTCAATTATAAATTGATAACCTTTATTTACTGCTTTAAGAAATTTTTGTGCAATATCACCATGGTCACGTAAGTAACTTTGTTTTGCGATAAAACAGGTGTATGGGATATCTCCTGATAATTTTCCAAGACTTGCAACTCTTTGACCTTTATGTTCATTTACTAAACCTGTTGCTGTTGGCTCAAATACTGTACAATATTTTGCTGTATTGTCGTTTTGCCAAGTCTGAACCATTATGCCAAAATCTTCATATCCAATTTCAACTTGATTTGCTCTTTCCTTAAGTTCTTCTTTTATTATCCATTCAAGAACCATTGCAGGAACTCCACCTCTTCGACCACCAATAATTTTTTCACCAATCAAGTCTTCGATTGAAAAATCTTCAGCAGTGTCAGAATCGTCTTTTGACATAATGAAAGAACCATCACGAGCAGTTAATTGTCCAAAAATTGTTGGTTTATCAGAAATGCCTTCAATTTCAGTATATACTGCTGTTTCTGGACCTGCAAGTATTATATCAGAACTGCCTGAAATGAGTGTGGACATTGAAGTGTTTGAGCCACTTCCAACTCCTAAATTTATTGTAAGACCTTCCTCAGCAAAAAATCCTTGATTTATAGCAACATAAAGTGGGGCATAAAAAATGCTATGGGTTACTTCATTTAGTTCAATAACATTCCAATCTTTTTCATTTCCACAACAACCAACCAAAGCAAATGAAGTTGTTAATGCCATTAAAACTGCTAAACCAATTATGCTAAGTTTTTTCCAAAGTTTCATTTTTCCTCCTTACAAAAAAATCATATGCCATTTTAATGGTATATGTGCGTACGAGCAATTATTGATTTTCTTCTTTATTTAAAAATATTTTGATAAAAATTGTTGACATTTTAGTTTAAATATAATAGAATATGGTGGTATGCAGATGTGGCGGAATGGCAGACGCGCTTGTTTAAGGGGCAAGTGGGAAACCGTGAGAGTTCGACCCTCTCCATCTGCACCATAAAATTTATAATAAAAACTAACTCAAATTTCGAGTTAGTTTTTTTATTTGTCCTTAATATTATACTTTATTCTAAATTTGATAATATTAGATATTTTTCGACAATAGTGCATCGCTTTTTATTTGTTTGTATTTTTTATTGTGTTGTATCATTGTGTTAGGAGTGTTATATGGCAAGAAAAATTGTTATCACAAGTGGTAAAGGTGGTGTAGGAAAAACTACCGTTTGTGCTAATTTAGGAGTCTATCTTTCAAGGTTGGGCTTTAGAGTTGTTATGCTTGATGTGGATATAGGATTAAATAATCTAGATGTTATTATGGGACTTGAAAGGCAGGTTATTTTTGATATTACTGATGTTGTTTGTGGTAAATGTCGTGTAAGGCAGGCTCTTTTACAAGACCCTAATTTCCCTTCGCTTTATCTTTTACCATCTTCTCATACTTATTCATCAAGTAAAATTACAGGTGAACATATTAAAAATATTGTTGATGTAATTGACCATTCCTTTGATTACATCTTAATTGATTGTCCTGCTGGAGTTGAAACTGGTTTTCATCGTGCTGTTTTTCCAGCAAACGAAGCTATAATCGTGGTTACTCCTCATTTATCAAGTATTAGAGATGCTGATAAAGTTGTTGGGCTTCTTGGGGAATATAACATTGAAAATAAGGGGATTGTAATAAATCGAATGAGAGGGGATTTACTACTTTCAGGAGATATGATGAACATTGAAAGCATAGTTAAAGCTATGGGTGTTTCTCTTTTGGGGGTTATTCCAGAAGATGATGCCGTGGGGAAAATGTCAACTGATGGAAGAATTATGCTTGACAGTGAAAGTGCTCGAGCTTTTACATTGCTTGCAGAAAACATACACAATGGTTCTAAAAAGATTTTTGACTGCACTTATAAATATCGTGGACTTATGGGGTACTTTAAACGCAATATTAAAAAACATGTTTAGGAGTTTTATATGGATAGAATTGATGAATTGTTGATTAGGGATAAGTTTTCTAACTTAAACACAGTTGCTGAAATTTTAAAAGAAGAAATTACACCTATTGCAAGAAATTTTTTTCTATTAGAAAAAGAACCTGAAGTCAGATTTAGGAGAGAAGGGAATAGGTATGTCTTTAACATTGAAATTTCAACTTCTAGAATAAAACCTTTTGGGAGTAAAATGTTTTAAAAAAAAGGCGATTGCCTTTTTTTTTATTCAAAATATACTAAACCATAACAGTCAGGACCAGCGTGAGTTCCAACAACACAACCAATTTCATATATTGGTGTGTTTTTTCTATCTATTCCAAGTTTATTTGCATTTTCATCTAAAAATTTTAAAATTAAACTTTCTTTAGCAGAATGACCAAAATATATAGGGAAATTTTTATTTCTTTTATTTGCACATTCCACTAAAAACTCGTTTGCTGCTTTTTCACCACGCTTTTTTGCAATGTTATTTACTTTTCCACCTTCAAGACTGATGATAGGTTTTATGTTTAGAACTGAAGCAGCATAATAACTTGCAGTTGAAAGACGGCCACCTAATTTTAAATATTTTAAATCGCCAACAACGGCTACAAGATGAACTTTGTGTTTAAGATTTTCTAAATAATCAATTGCTTGTTGAGGAGTTGCATCTTTATGAGAGTTTAGATATTTCATAAGTTCCATAATTAATGCACCTTCAGCAAATGTTGTAACTCGGCTATCACAAATATAAACATTTTTCATTTTTAAATTTTCTACAGCATTTTTTGCTTGTGCAATAGTTCCTGCTAAATCTGAAGAAATAACGATGATAAATACAAACCAATCAGGTTTATTAACATATTCATTTAATGCATTTTCAAATTTGTATTGATTTGGTTGACTTGTTTTTGGAATTATTCCTGTTGTTTTTAATTTTTTATAAAATTCATCTGCTGGTAAACCTTCGGGGTATAGTTCACCGTTAAAATTCACTTCGATAGGTAAAATTGTAATGTTATTTTCATCAGCATAATTTTTAGGCATATCAACAGAGGCTTCTGTAATTATTTTAAAATTCATTTTTATAACTCCTTATTATATTTTAACAAAATATATAACAAAGTGCAAATGAATGATAAAAAAAGCCACAAAAGTGGCTAATTTCTTTTAAATAATTGGTTTGATAAGTTATAAAATAGGACAACAACTACTAGATAATATGCAAGAGATATAAAGAAATTTCCAAAAACGTATAATGAAGTAACCAAGAAACCAGTTGACATAGTTGCTCCACCAATGAAAGATGTTAAGTCTGCATGGATAAATGGGAACAAGCAATAAACAAATATATTGTTGCAATATATGTTGCAGATTAAAGCAATTACATATATTAAAACTGATATTCCGAACATTAAATCAAATTTACGAGAACAATTCATTAAGAATATAGTTATTGTTGCGTAAAATAATGCCTGTAATTCCCAACCTATTATCTTGAATAAGAGAAATAAGAATGGGTGAATTGTATAAGCTGAAGTTATATTAAATATAGCTAACATACTTCCTGCAAGGGTAGGATAGAAAATTAAAGCTCCGACTAAAACAAATAATGTGTAGATTCCCAGCATAAAAGAGGTGACAAGTGCTATTGCTAAAAATTTACCTGCAAAAGTTTGTGAGAATGTAACGTTTTGTGATAAGATGACATCCATTTTTCCGTTTCGCCTATCTAAACCAAAGAGTTTGTAGGCACAGAATATAGCAAACAATATATTTAAAAATCCAATGATACAAATTATGAAATATGTATGGTCATAAGCTGTTTCAATGTATGAAGCATGGTTGAAGTTGAGAGGTTCTTGATATGCTGTGTAATATAAACTTTCATCTTCTAAAAAGTGATTAATTTTTGAAAGAGATACTTTATTGTTTATCTCATTTATCTTATAATAGTTATATAACTTTTCAACATTGTTTCCAAAATGATTGTTAATGATTAGTTCAAGTTCATATAAAATGCCATTTTTTGAAGACTCACAAGTTAGTTTATAGTTTGTAATTAAGCTTTTTAGATTGCTTATCTTCTCTTCTTTTTCTAAATTATTATTGTTTATTGTATCAGTAATTTCGGCTTCTATAAGGTTAAGTTTTTCATTTGCTTTGTTTATGTAAGTTGATTCAAATGATTGAATTTTACCTCTATCCATAACAAGGTTTGTAAGCATATTATTTCCTGATACTAAGTTATTTAACGTGTCAAAAATGGACATATTGCTAATTAAATCAGTTAAAATTTGTTTTGTGCCATTTGTATCATTTGGTTTTGAATTTAATTCTAGAAAATAATTGGATATAAAGCTTAAACTGTCAAATTGTTCATTAGTAAAATATAAACTACTTCCAAATGGTTTTATTTTTTTAAAGTCATTGACAAAAGAATATAATTCATTTGTACCAACATTGATGATTTCTCTGATATAATTAAAATTAACTTGATTGTCATTTCCAAAAGTTATATTAAATTTCATTGTTTCAGTTTTTAATTCATCAAAATAATTAGTTTTGATTTCTCTTAATTTTTTTAAGTCTTCTTCTTTGGTAGCATCTTTTTGAATGTCAATATAATATTGTGCATCTCTTATAAGATTTTTTAAAACTCGTTTTGTGTCAATATCATCTCTAAGACTATAAAAATTTGAATATATTTCATTTACTGTTTCACCTTGTATGTTGGCTTCGTATGTTGGTGTAGGGGTAATATGATAGCACATACCGGTGATAAAACATATAAGAAAAACTACAATCATAGATATGATTGTTATTGGGTTTAGAACAAGTCGTTTAAAATCGTATGTAGCTATTCGTAAAATTTTTTTCACTAGTTCTTTTCCTCCTTAAAATAAGGGGTTAGGTTAGCAAAAATTTGTTCAGACTTTTTATTGAGATATCCAGCTCCATGAACAGACATATTGTGTTTTGTTATATAACGAACAATTTGAGATGTCAATTTTTCGTCAGCATCAAACAAAATATTTTTATCGAGTAATTTAACTTTTAATCCGAAATTTTCAATTATCATTTTACCGATAAAATGAGGGTATTTTACACGAACAAAAGCATAAGTTGTGCCAATGAGCATTTTTTCAACTTCTTCTTTTGACATGATTTTTTTAATTGTTCTATCTTCCATAAAAATGTATTTATCACAATCATTTTCAATGCTTTCTAAATTTTTTGTCGCAATCATTATTGCAGTTCCATTGTTTCTAATTTCTGTTATTGCATCTTTTATGACGGTTAAATCATCTTTTGGTAAATTTTTAAAAGGTTCATCTAAAAGCAAAAGTTTTGGTTTAGTTAAAAAACCGATTGCTAGACTCATAAGTTTTTTTTCAAAATATGAAAGATGAAGAACTTTTGTTTTTGATTTTTCTTCTAATCCGAATTTTTTTAATGTTTCTTTAATATTTTCTTTTGTTATATTGTCATTTAATGTTGCAAAATATTTTAAATTTTCAAAAACTGACTGATATTTAAAGAAAACAGGAGGGTCAAAGCAAGTGCTGACGTTAGTTAATATTTTTTTGTTTGTGTAAATATCTTCACCTAAAAAAAGAACTTGTCCAGGGCTTATTGGCAAAGTTCCAGATACAGCTTTTAACAAACTTGTCTTTCCTGATTTATCTTCACCAACAATTCCGAAACATTCTCCTTCTTTAAGGGTTAAATAAATATTTTTGACAAGAATTCTGTCTTTTATTAATACTGAAAGATTATTTACTTCTAATATTTTCTCACTCATATAGATAGTATATCAAATAAATTTATAAAAGTCAATAATTATATAAAATTAAAACAAATTTTATAGGTTGTGTATTATGTGTTGAATACTACACAATATATGGTGTATTATTCAATGTTTAATCTGTATTTATTAAATTTTCAAAAATGTATTCATATACATTTGGTGCAGATTGTCGCCATTTTTTACAAGCTTCTTCGGCAGATTGTCTTGTTGGTGCTTTGACTTTGATTTCAAATAATGGTGTATTTATAAGGCTTTCATATATTCGCATTGTGACTAAATATGAACCATCATCTGCATCTGTATAGTTTGCGTAATATTCTTGCGACTGTTTAACTAATAGGCGATTTGTCTTGCTGTAATTTATTATCTCATCACGAAGATTGTTTGGTAATCTTTTATAAAAATATGATAAACATTCTCTTCCTTCAAAAGTAAGACTGTATCTCATTTCTCCTTCTTTACATTCGGTTTTATATATTAATTTTGCTTCTGATAGTTGATATAATAAATCAAGACAATCCATATAGTTTATCCAGTTGTTCTTTACTGAACATATTTCTATTATAGAATTCTCTGTTAATGGCATTTCCATCTTTTCTAAGCAAAATAATATTATTAACTTATTTGTTACTGCATCGTAATTCATTCGATTCTCCATTTTTAAATTTTAACATCTATGACAAAAAAAATCAATTTTTTTATGCTTGTTTGTAAATTTATTTGTTTTTTTATTCTTTTATGCTAAAATGGTTGAGTGGAGGTTTTATGGAAACCAAAAATATTCTTGATGTAGAAAAATTTGTCGTTGCATGTAATGATATGCTTTCTGGTAAATTTCTTGATTTAAACAAAAGATTAGATAAATTTCTTTCTGTATTGACAAAAAGTGAGGATATCCTTGATTTGCTCGGTGAGTGTCTTGATGGTTTTGATGAGGACACTGAATTTGCAAAGGCTTTTGCTCTCGATAAAAAAACAGGAAGTGCTAAAGTGAATCTGCCTGTTGAAGATGACAAAAGACTTGCTCTTTGTACGACAATTTTTAATGATATTATAAATGACAAACTGAATGCTAACCAATTTTTAGAAACTTATTTTAAAGACAATAAAATCACTTCAATGCAGAATTTTTTGAATAAAATAATTCGTCCATATAGAGATACTATTTGCAAATTGTTTGAACTTTCTCCTGATTTGACTATTGAAGATATAAACAAATTTAAAGAAGAAGCTAAAATTGAACAACAAGAAGAGAATGAAATTGTTAAAGAAGAAGATGAATTTCCTCATTTAGATGAACTTTTAAATGAAATTAATAAAACTTGTAATCAAATATTGTCAATGTTGAAGTTTGAAAAGAAAAGGACTGATGTTTTAGATGATGTTGAGTTTATTGTTAATTCTATTCTTAAAGCTTGTGATAGAAAAGATTTGATGGTTATTAATGGACTTGTGATTGGATTGAATTATGTTTCTAAAAAATTCAAATCTATAAAGAGTTTTGTTTCAGATTTGAACAATATGATTTATGATTATTATGAATATTTGGCAGGTAACACGTCTGAAGAATAAACCTAAAAGAAGGAAATTATATTTCTTCTTTTTTATAAATTATTTAGTTAAAAAAGGAATAAGAAAAATGAATAAAGAGTTAAAATTTTTAATTGATTTGGTCTTAAAGGCAGAAAAAATTTCTCAAAAACCTTTTGTCGCTAAAAAGAAAGAAGGGTCTTATAAAAATGATTTAGTAACAAATCTTGACTTGGAAATTGAAAAATTTTTTATTAAAGAAATTAAAGCAAATTATCCTGATTTTGATATTGTTAGTGAGGAAACTAATTCAAAAAAATGTATTTCTGATAATTGTTTTATCTTTGACCCTATTGATGGAACTATCAATTTCGCAAATGGTTTACCTGATTGGGTAATTCAAATTTGTTGTATCAAAAATGGTAAGACTGTTGCAAGTGTTATTTATGCTCCAAAATTTAAAGAAATGTATTATGCAGATGAAAAAACTGCATATTTAAATGGACAACAAATTAATGTAAAACAAGTTCCTATGACAAACACTCTTTGGACAATTGAAGGGGTAGAAGTTTTTGATTCAATATCAAAAATTGGTGAAAAATTTTTAGGAATAAGAAAATTTGGTTGTTCAGGAATGGGATTGGCCTATTTGGCATCAGGTTTTATTCATGGTTTTGCTTATATCGGAAATAATTTATGGGATTATATGCCTGGTTTTCATATTTGTAAGCTCGCAGGAGCAGAGATTTTAAATGAAGGTAATCTTCATATCGCTTGTATGAATAAAGAATTCTTGATTGCTTTTCAAAATATTCTTAAATCATAATAGTTATTTTTATAATCTACTTGATTTTTTTTATATATATTTGTTATAATATTTATATGAAAGTATTTAAGACAAAACCTAAATTATTTTTAACGTTTGGCTTTATATGTGTATTTGTTCTTTTTCTTTCGATAAGTTACATACCTAGCCAAACTTCTTTTGCTGAATATAGCTTTGATGATTTACAAGCCTTTATAAATCAATGTCAAGAAATTACATCAATTTATGATATAACACAATCTAAAGAAATTACTTTAAAACAAGGCGAATATCAAGAAATTGATGGAAAATTTTATGTAAGCGAAAATGCTATCAGTACTTACAATTTAAAGAAAACTGAAAAGAAAACAGAAGGTTTTTACATTGTAAAAAATAACATTTATAAAGAAAATGACGAAATCAAAGTTGAAAGTCAACCTGATATAAACAGGTTGATTGTTGTTTCTAATAATTACGTTGATAATCATGGCGCTATTATGTCAGCACGTTATAAACAATATAATATTTTCCAATATGACAATAGAACAAATGCCTATGATGCTTTTGATTATTATTCTCATCTTGATGGGGTTAATGTTTCCTATGATGCAGTGGTTTCTATTCAATCTGAAAATATAGAAACCTATAACACAGATACTCACAAATATAATTCTTGGGCAAATGACTATATGCATTATGATGATTACATTGTCGGACAACTTAATTCTTTTGATGAACTTCCAACTGTATATGCTTTTGTTTTGGATACAGGTATTTTTACATCACATAACATTTTTTCTGGTAGAATTGATACAAGTCTTGCTAAAGATTTTGTCAATGACGGATATTCTTATCTAGATAGAAATGGACATGGAACTCATGTAAGTGGTACTATTGCTGAATTTACCAAAAATAATGTTAAAATTGTACCTTATAAAGTGTTGGGTTCAAATGGTAAAGGTCCTGTAACTAATATCATTACTGCTGTTCAAGAGTTGATTCATGTTAAACAAGAAAATCCTAATATGAAAATCGTTATGAATATGAGTTTGGGGGTCGATTATTCTGAAACTCCTGGCAGCGCGTCATATTCTCCTTTAACTTCTATTGTTGAAGAGGCGTATAAAAATGGTATTGTACCTGTTGTAGCTGCAGGTAATGAAAGTCAGGATACTGCAAATTGCTCACCAGCATCATCAGAAAATGCTATAGTTGTGTCTGGACTTAAAATTGCTACTTATCCTAATAAAGACCTTGTTTTTGATAACTCTTATAGTAATTTTGGCTACCAAATTGATTTTGCAGCTCCTGGAACAAGAATCTCAAGTGCCTTATTTAATACCAGTTCTGGAACAACTGTGCTTGATGGAACATCTATGGCAACACCTCACATTACTGCTTGTTTTGCACTTATTTATTCTAATCCAAATTATAAAGATTACTCTCAAGAAGAGGCTTATGAGTTATTAAAAGAAAATTGTGTTGATGTTGGAAGTACTGGCCGTGATAGATATTATGGCTGGGGATATATCAACATGGGTTATATCGGTGTTAACTATTCTGAAAAATATGTAACTTTTAACCATAATCAGACAAGCCCTAGTCAAAAATCAATCAATGTTACTCTTGAATACAATGACGATAATTATAAAAAAGATTCTCTTAAAATCTATTATACATTTGATGAAAATGTTACTAGTTATGATTATTCCAATATTTGGAAAGAATATTCTATTGGAACTGTCATTAATTTGACGGCAAGCACTAAAATTACTGCTATAGCTTTTATGCAAAATGAAAATGGAAAAAAACTTGAAAGTTATTTAACAAGTAAAATTTTCTATATTGATAATTATGATATTATGAGTAATTATGAAATTGATGGTGTGAATCTTATAAGATACAAAGGGGAATTAAAAGTTCTAAATCTTCCTACTAGACAAATGCTGAATGGTAAAGTGATTATTGGTATCCAAAGTTATGCTTTTGCAAGAAGTAACGTCACTGAAATCAATCTGCCTGATAGTGTCAAGTATATTTATGGCTCAGCATTTAATAGCAATTTAAATATTCAAAGAATTTCAGGACAGGGGGTTACTCATGTTTCTGATAACGCATTTAATGGTTGTAAAAATTTGTATTATGTAAACTTTCCAAATGTACTTTATGTTTATGATTATTCCTTTGCTGATTGTGATAAATTGGTTTCGGTAAATTTTACCAAATGTGTTCATGTTGGAAATGGTGCTTTTGTTAACTGTCAAAGTTTAGAATATTTGAACTTATCATCTATCGAAAGTCTTTGTGCTCATTCAATCTCTAATACCAATTTAGACAAGTTAATTTTAGGCGAAAATGTTAAAGAAATAGGCGAACAAGAAGAATTGAAACAAAACTGTACGGTTTATGGCTATGCTTCCACATTAAGCTATGACTTTGCAATAAAAAATAATCTGAAATTTTATAATCTTACTTTAAGAGCAACCAAAACAATAGGAGAAAATAGAAAATATATTGTTGAAGGCGAAGAATTAAAATTTGAAATTAATTTGATTGGTCTAGATGTTAAACTTTTACAAATAAATAACACTTCTAATACTTTCAGACAAGTTGGAGAACGTGAAACTGTAAGTGATTATGAATACAAATTTACTTTTGAATATATAGGTACTAACATTACAAATTCTATCATTTCTATTGTTTTTACAGATTTTTATAACAATAAAAAAATAGATAGTTTTGGAAATGTATTCTCTGGTTCTGGTTCTGCGAAATCTATGGAAGTTTATGTTTTAGAAAATAATCAACAATCTTACACACTTTCTTTTGAAGGAGATAATTATAAATTAAAAGTCAATGGAGAAATCGTTACAGAACCTCAAAAAATTTATTCAATAGGAACTTATGAACTTGAAGTTATTGCTGACGAAGGCTGGGTTTTATCATCAATCCTGCTTTCTAATTCTTCTAATAACTATGTTGGAAATCCTAAATTTACTTTACCAGAAATTACAGGTAATGTTTTGCTTAGAGTTGAAACTAGAAAGCTTGGGAGTATGTCAATCCAATTTATATATAATACAGATGGTGGAAATGCTTTAATTAACGGAAATTTGATACAAACAGGTCAAAAATATAGTGTGAATAGTGAACATAATTATTTAGATTTTGTGGTGCAAGAAAAAAATTCTTATCAACTACTTAGAGTTTATGTTGATGGACAAGAACTTAAACCAAATGGAGATATTTATTCCTTGACCAATATTTACAAAGATATTGTTGTTTATATTGAGTTTATTCATGTTTATTATCAAATAGATATTCAATGTGGAGTTGGTGGAACTTATTCAAGCTCTATAGGAGACTTGGGGCGTGGTGAAGATAGAATTTTTAATCTTTCAGCTAGTGATGGCTATGAAATTGATTATGTAACAATCAATGGAGTTCAAATTCAAGTTGATAATAATAGTTTTATTATAAACAATGCAAATGAAGATTATAATATCGTTATATCATTTAAAAAAGTTAGTGGGCTTTTTGCAGGAAATAGTGTTATTCTTGAATATTTTGTGATATTTATAATAATTTTTGTACTTTTTGTATTATCTAAAATTTCAATTTATATTATAAGAAAAAAAAGTTCTGGAAAAAATAATAATTATAATTAGAAATAGTTTGATTTGTTTGTTTAATGTGTTATTATTTTATTTAGGAGGTGTATTATGTTACCAACTTGGGCGATTATTTTAATTGTTTTTGCAGTTTTAATTGTTTTGATTGCTGCTATCTTAGTGTCTTGGGTGATAAGTGTTTATAATTCTCTTGTGAAACTTAGAAATAATGTAAGAGAAGCTTTTTCAACTATGGACGTAAGCATGAAAAAAAGATATGATTTAATTCCAAATCTTGTTGAAACTGTTAAAGGCTATGCTAAACATGAAAGCGAAACTCTTGAAAATGTTATGAAAGCTAGAGCTTCTTGTCTTTCCTCTACAAGTACTGCTGAAAGAGCAGAAAATGAGAATGGACTTTCTAAAACTTTATCACGTCTTCTTGCTGTAACAGAAAATTATCCACAACTTAAGGCAAATCAAAATTTTATTAATTTACAAAGTGAACTTTCTTCTATTGAAGATGAGATATCTGAAGCAAGAAAATATTATAATGGTTGCGTAGAAATTTTTAATAACAAAGTTGAATGTTTTCCTACAAATTTAATTGCGAAAAAATTTAATTTTGAATTTTGTCAATCTTTTCAAATTGAAAATAAAGAAGAAAGAAAAGTACCTCAAGTTAAATTTTAAAAAGGCGATTAATATATGAAAAATTCACTATTAAAAATTTTAGTGGTTTTGATAGCTATATTTGCTTTATTGTTTTTTGGCGATATAGTTTTATATATCTATCTTTTTAGTGATTTGATTTGGGCTGTTTCAACTTTTGATGTAATGTGTATTGTTTTTGGTGCTTTATTTGGCATAGTGTTTTTTATTTTCTTAATTTACCTTATTAAACACTATGAGAAAAAAGATTTGATTACACCAGTCGAATTTAAAAGCCCTAATAACATGACTCCTATTGAAGTTGGATATCTTGTTGACGGAATTGTTGATAGTTCAGATATATCAGCTATGTTTGTGTATTGGGCGAGTAAAGATTTTATCGCTATATCTAAAGATGGAAAAAAGCTAACAAAAAAGGTTGATAAATTACCAGATGACTCAAAACCTTTTGAAATTAAACTTTTTAATGAGATTTTTAAGAATTCAAAAGAAGTTTTAGTTGATGAAATATCTTCAAAAATAAATACTAATATTGTTACTCAATGTGTGTCTGAAGTTGAAAACAATGTTGGTAAAGTTTGTTTCAATGAAAAAGCGATTTTATTAAGACAAATTTTTATTGCTATTTTTGCTGTTTTATACCTTTTTACAATTCTTTATTTTAGGTTGGAATATTATTTTGATGTAGTTCCAATAGTTGAAATATTTGGAATTGTATCGACTTGTATTTATCTTTTAAGTGCTGATTTTTATTTAAAATATTATAATTATCGTTTTAAAAATAATAAATCAAAATTAAAGGTTATCTCACTTATTATTTTTATTGTAGTTATGTTAGCAATTTGTGCTCTTTGCATTTATTTCTTTTATACAGACCCATATCAAGTGTTTTTTCTTGTATGTATTTCAATTTTTATGTTTTTAGTTTGCTTCTTTTCAAAAAAAATAGAAATTTATACAAAAGAGGGGAAAAAGTTACTTGGAAAAATTATAGGTTTTAGAGATTTTATAGCTATAACTAAAAAAGAACAAATCCAAATGTTAGCAAAAGATAACCCTAGTTTTTATTATAATATTTTGCCGTTCGCTTTTGTTTTAGGGGTAAGCGATGTTTGGATTAAAAATTTGGAAGTATTAAAACAAGACAACCCTGAGATTATTAATCAGAGTGCTATTAATAATATGTTTGTATTTTCATATATTTTCTATAATCCTAATTTGAATTTTATTTATGCTATAAGAATGGCGCAGATGGGAAAAATACTCGGAACTGCAATTAATTTGGGCTCAAGTAGTAATGGAGGAAGTAAAGGTGGAAGTAATTTTGGGGGATTTCGTAGGCGTTAAAAAATCCTAGTTAGCTAGGATTTTTTTATGCTATATTTTCTTTATTTGTATTTGACATTTCTTTGTCATCACTTATTTTTTCATTTTGATTATTTACAAATTTAATTTTGCTCGCAACGGCTTCATTTGGATTTGTATTGGAATTTTTTTGTTTTTTATTTATTTGTCTGTATTCTTTTATATCTTCTACTTTTGTCTTGGTTAGAGATTTTGCTTCTGCAGTATCTTTTTCTATAGTATTATCTTCATTTTCATATTCTTCTAATCTTTGTTCAGGAGTAATATTGTTTTCATTTACATTTTTATTTACAGGACTTATAGGCTGTGGAATTCCATTATTTACACCATTATAACCATATCTATAAGTGTCTATATTCCTGTTCATTGGAGCATAAGTATCTGTGTTTCTAGAAGGGTTAATTCCATAATTATAACCATTGCCATATCCTCCACCTAATCTATTCATATTATAAAATTCTCTGTTATTTATGCTGTTTGAATTATATCCGTAATAAGAATTTCCGTTATTAAAACGATTGATAGGAGTTGAATAATTTATTGGTGTATTTATTTGATTGTTTTGTATTGGTTGAACTTCTTGATTGACAGTTTTGTTACAATTTGGACATATAGTATTTTCAGAATTATTTAATTTTTCACCACAATTTGGACAATCTTTTTCTGGAAGATAGGTGTCAATATTTTTTGTAATTTTGTTTTGATTGTTCTCTTCATTTTCTAAATTTGAATCTTTTGTATTGTTTTCACTTTGTAAATCTTGGTTATCATTTTCATTTTTTATTTGTTGTTGATTTTCTGTTATATCTTCAACATTTTCATCTACTATTTGACCAGTTACATAATTTTCTATTTGGTCGAGAGTGTTTAAAATATTTTGATAATAACAAACTCTTGCGTTTGAGTTACAAGCAAGGCGATTTAATTTAGCGTTTATCTTATCCACGTTTTTTATATAGTTACGTTTTAAATTTGATATGTTCCTTACTGTGCTTGATAACTCATTTTTTGTATATGCCACAGAATTTGTATATTTGATAAGATTGCTGGTTAAATCTTTAATTGCGTTAGTTTGTGCTTTAGAAAGTTTTAAATCTTTGTTTATATTGTTTTTCAGTTTAGCAGTTTTGTTTAAAATATCAGTTTTATAATATTCTTCACTTAAAAGATTTTGCTGAGCATTTATAAAATTTGTTCTTGTTTCTTGGTCATCTTCAGATTCTAATATTTGTTGCATATCTATATCAGTTGGATTAACTGTTTGAACATTGCTTATTGTATTAGCAGTTTGGTCTAATTGGTTGCTTAAACTTGTTATTGTAGCATTTTCTTGATTATTTCCACACGCAGTCAAAACAAAACACATTGAAATTGCAAAAGTGCCTAATATGATTTTTTTCATTTATACCTCCAAGATATTCCTAGTATCTTCATTTTCTACTTTTTTATTCGGTTTTGGTTTAATTGTATTTTTTTTGTCAAAAATCTTTACTAAGAGGTTATTATATGGACGATAAACAAAGAAATGAGGCTTATAATCAATATGTTAAGGCCAAAATTCCAAAGACAAGAGCATGGCCATCACTTTTTAATTCTTTTTGGGTTGGGGGAGTTATCTGTTTAATTGGACAAGCAATTAATGATTTATTGAAACTTGCTTTTCCAATGCTTTCGCAACAAACTAATTGGACCCTTACCCTCATCATTTTGATTTTTATTGCATCTTTTTTAACAGGAATTGGCGTATATGACCAAATAGGTAAATTTGCAGGAGGTGGTTCGATTGTTCCTATTACAGGTTTTTCTAATTCGATAACAAGTCCATCAATAGAATTTAAAAGTGAAGGAATAATTTATGGAATATGTGTAAAAATGTTTACCATTGCTGGGCCTGTTATAGTTTTTGGTGTTGCATCTAGTATGGTAGTTGGTTTTATATATTGGATTATATCTCTATTTTAGGAGTGGTAAATGGAAGGAGTTACAATTAAACTAAAAAAACAACCTAAGATTATAGGCTCTTATGCTATCGTTGGACCTAAAGAAGGGCAGGGAAATTTTGGGACATATTTTGATTATGTAATGAAAAATGATTTTTTTGGAGAAGATACATTTGAAAAAGCAGAAAGAAAAATGATGGAAAACGCTATAGTTGGTGTTATTCAAAAAGCAAAACTTCAAACAAGCGATATTGATTTATTGATTTCAGGAGATTTGCTTAATCAAATAATAAGTTCTTCTTATGCTGCTAGGGCATTTAAAATTCCTTTTTTAGGGGTCTATGGAGCTTGTTCAACTATGGCAGAAAGTATTGCAGTGGCTTCAATTTTGGTTGATGCAGGCTTTTGTAAAAATGTTGTATGTTGTACAGGTTCACATTTTTCAACAGCTGAAAGACAATATAGGTTTCCTTTGGAACTTGGAAATCAAAGACCACCGACTTCTCAATGGACTGTAACGGGTGCTGGAAGTTCAGTAATTTCTTTAGAAGGTGAAGGACCTAAAGTTACAGAAATAACTTTTGGAAGAGTTATTGATTGGGGCATAAATGATGTAAATAATATGGGTGGAGCAATGGCACCGGCAGCACGCGATACAATGCTTCGACATTTTAAGAATACAAAAACTAAACCTGAAGATTATGATTTGATTTTAACTGGTGACTTAGGAAAACTTGGCAGTGAAATTCTGATTGATTTAATGGAAGATGAAGGTATAAAGCTCGGTACAAACTATGGAGATTGTGGACAAATGTATTTTAAAAGAAAACAACAAACTCTTTGTGGAGCATCAGGTGCTGGGTGTTGTGCTACAGTATTTAATTCATATATCATGAAAAAATTAAAAGAACAACAATACAAAAAAATATTATTTATGCCAACGGGAGCATTGTTGAGTACAACATCAACTCAACAAGGAGATACAATTCCATGTACTTGTCATGCAATTGTGATTGAAGCGTAAAGGAGATGAAATATGAAAATATTTTTAGATTATTTATGGGTTTTCCTAATTGGTGGAACTATTTGTATGATAGGAGAACTTCTTATTATAACCACTAATATTACGTCAGCAAGAATTTTAGTTACATTTGTACTTATTGGGGTCTTTTTAGAAGCGATTGGTGTTTTTGATTATATCTCTGATTTTGCAAAAGCCGGTATAAATGTTCCTATTATTGGTTTTGGAGCGTCATTAGCAAAGGGGGCTATTGGTGCAGTTGAAACGCATGGCTTTTTAGGAATTTTTACAGGTGGGTTGACTGCAACGGCTGGAGGAATTGCTGCTGCAATTGGTTTTGCATTTTTATTTGCGTTGATTTTTAAATCTCATACTAAAAAATAATACTTTATATAGTGTAGTACGCATTGCATAATACACAAAATATGTTTTTAAATTGAAATTAACAATTTTGACAAACTTTGTAATTTTTTTTCATATATTAACTTAAGATGGAATATTACAGAAAAATAAATAAGAAAAGAAAAAGAAGGAAAGCATATTTTTTGCTTTTCATTTTTCTTACTTGTTTATCTTTGTGTTTAATTTATTATTATTGTGTTGTCAATCCTACTATCAAAGAAGCAACAAGACATATGATTTTTTCTCTTTCCACTACTGCCGTTAGTGATGCTGTTTATGATGTTTTAAAAGAAGAAAATTTGAAGTATGATGATTTGGTAAAAATACAATATGATTCAAATGGTAATGTTTCTTTAATTATGTTGCAGACTGTTCGTTTGAACAATATTGCTAGAAGGTTTTATCAAGTTGCTCAAACTTATTTAGATAAGATGGGCGATGAAGGTATTGATGTTGAACTTGGAACTTTTACAGGTATTCCTTTTTTAGTCGGTTTAGGCCCTAAAATTAATTTAAAACTTGTGTCTATAGGGGCTATGACATCTACTTTTAAAAATAATTTTACAGGAACAGGTATTAACCAAACTCATCACACTCTTTATATTGAATTATTTGCTAGTGTCAGTCTTATACTTCCTGCTTATTCAAGCACTATTGACAGCACTACTGAAGTTTTAGTTGCTGATAGTGTTATTGTTGGTGATGTCCCTGAAGTCTATTTGGGAGAAAACTCTTTTCTAAACTTTTCACCTAGTGCTTAACATTAACTTAAAGAATAATTTTTTAGAGTAAAGCTTTATACTTTACTTTTATTTTTATAAATTTATTAAATTTGTTTTTATTTTTTTTATTTTTATTGTAAACTATTATAAGTTGGTGAGGTGCTAATGAAAGATAAAATTATAACTAAAGATGATATAGTTGATAATGTTACAAAATCTAATTCCATGCGTTTTCTTTCTGCATTTAATAATATTGACTATACTATTAAAACTCGCTATAACCTTAATAGGAGTATGGGTTTTTCAGAAGCTATTAGAAAAGTCGCTGGTCTAAATTTTACTATTCGAAAATATGAGGATGATTTAATTGATTATGGTCGTCTTAGAAATGCTATTGTTCATGGAAATGATGATTTTGTAATTGCTGAACCTCATATCGAAGTTGTTGAAAAAATTGAAAAAATAGAAAGATTATTAACAACTCCTCCTCGCGCTTTAGATGTTGTTGCTAGGAGAGATGTTTTATTGGTTGAAAGTTCTAAGTCTATGCGTGAGGTTATCATGCTTATCGCTTCTTCTGGATATTCTAATATTCCTGTCGTAGATAAAGATAATGAAATTGTCGGTATCGCTAATGGTCAAAAAATTTTGGATAGTTTTGGAAAATATCTCTTGGCTGGTGGTAAACCTCAAGTGTTTTTAGATAGCATTAAAATTGAAGATATGCTTTCTAAAATTGAAAATAGTGACTATTATGCTTTTGCAAATAAGGATATCACTGTTGAACAAACTTTATCTCTTTTCCATCAAAATTCTAAATTACTTGCCGTTCTTGTTACTCCAAATGGGGGCGCTAAAGAAAAACCTCTTGGCATTATGACTCCTTCTGATGTAATAAAAATGAATAAGATTATGGAAAATTATTAAAATCTTGTTGACAAATTTTTTCTATTCATGTAAAATTTAACTATCTATACAGGCGTTTGAGAAAAGACAACATCTTAATTTTCAGATTTCAGAGAGTTGCCGTTTGGTGCAAGGCAATATGATGAGATTAATGATTATCACTTTTCAAGCTTCTTTCTGAATTATTAGTAAGAAAGACGAAAGCTTCTCGTAAGTTAAGCAGGTGTGTGATGGCACGCTGAAAGTAACAAGTGGTTGACCTTGAAGGTTCTTGTGACTTTCAAGGTTTTTTGTTATTAGGAGGTTTTATGAAAAAAGAAGTTACTGTTCCTAATTTTGTCGAACTTGAAAAAGGTATTTTAAAATTTTGGAATGATAATAAATGTTTCGATAAGTTAGTTAAGAAAAACGCAGGTCATAAGCGTTTTAGATTCCTTGATGGACCTGTTACTGCCAATAATCGCTCAGGAGTCCATCATTTTTGGGGTAGAGTTCTCAAAGATTTAACCATTCGTTATAATGCTTTAAAAGGTAAAGATTGCCATTATCAAAATGGTTTTGATGCTCAAGGACTTTGGGTTGAAGTTAATATTGAAAAGGAACTTGGACTTAATGGTAAGCCTGAAATTATTAAATACGGTATTGATAAGTTTACAAATAAATGTATGGAAAGAGTGAAATATTTTGGTAATGAAATCACTAATCAATCAATTCGTATGGGGCAATGGATGGATTGGGACAATTCTTACTACACTAACAGTGACGAAAATATTACTTCAATTTGGCATTTCTTAAAAACTTGTGATGAACATGGTTGGATTGTTAAAAAAAATCGTCCTATGGCTTGGTGTCCTCGTTGTGGTACTAGTTTATCTGAACATGAAATGTCCTCTTCTTATCATGAAGTTGAACATATTGCCATTTTCGCTAAACTTCCTGTAAAAGGTAAAGATTTTAAAATTGTTGCTTGGACAACTACACCTTGGACTCTTTCTGCAAATGTTGCTCTTGCTGTAAATCCTGATTTTGAATATGTTAAAGTTAATTTTGAAGGTGAAAATATTGTTCTTGGAAAAGACCGTCTTAAAGTACTAAAAAAAGAAGATGTTAAAATATTAGATACTTTTAAGGGTAGCGAACTTGTTGGTCTAGAATATGAAACTTGCTTCCCTGAATTAAAAGAACAAAATTTCGTTCATAAAATTGTCGCTTGGGACCAAGTTGATAATTCTGAGGGTACTTGTGTTGTACACATTGCTCCAGGTTGTGGTGCTGAAGACTTTGAACTTGGACAATCTTTAGGATTGCCTGAAATTTGTCCAATAAATGAACAGGGAGTTATGCTTGATTCTACTGGTTTCTTGG
>CANQFL010000005.1 GCA_947598785.1 uncultured Clostridia bacterium | reverse complement strand
GCAGATGCAAATTATGCAAATAAAGTAGGAACAGCAACAGTAAGTTCCTCAAATTTAAGAGTAGCCTCAAAAGATGAAATAAAATCAGTTTATGGTTCAGCTACAAGCCCAGCTACAGCAACAGCTTTTGCTGCAGAGATATTAAAATTAACTAATGATAAAAAAAATAGCTATGTTGATTATTGGACAAGAAATCTATGGGCATATAATGCCAATGGATGTATAGTAACTGATGCTGGTATGGAATCAAAATTAGCATTGGACCAAGTTTCAGGAGTAAGGCTAGCATTTACAATAGAAAATGCAACGTTTTGGGGATAAAAATTAAAGAAATCATACGAAATTCCGTATGATTTTTTTATGCTTTTTATTGAATATTTGCAATTTCTATTTCATAGTATATTTTGAAAAATACTTGATTAATTTTTTGTTGAGGTGGCAATAATGAAAGTGAAAACATTAAAAAAAGATAAAAATGGCAATCTTGCTTTGGCTGTTCTTAAAGGTATGCTGGCAGGTCTTTGTGTCGCTCTTGTTGGAATCTTGCTCTTTGCTTTTTTATTGAGATTTACTTCTATTCCTGATACTTTGATTAATCCTGTCAATCAAGTGATTAAGGGTGTTTCTATTTTCTTTGGTGTCTTTATTGGAATGAAAAAATATAAAGAAATGGGACTTCTTACCGGCCTTCTTATTGGTTTGTCTTTTACTTGCCTCGCTTTTTTAGTGTTTTCCATTTTGAATGGGGCATTCTGTTTTGACAAAACTTTGTTAAATGATATTATTTTTGGCAGTATTATTGGCGCTATTTGTGGAATTATTTGCGTCAACTTGAAAAAAAATTAAATTTTAATTGACAGAACCCCTCTTATGTATTATAATATACAAGTATATGTTTTTAAACTCATTTGAAGGGGACTTTAATGGCTAAAACTAAAAATAGACTTAAACGCAATTCAATTATTAATTTTGTCACAGTGGTCATTTTGGCAATACTGGGACTTTTTCTCTCGTTTTGTAGTTTTGATGTTCCTGAAACTAAATATACTTACAAAGGTTTCTTCAATTCAATTTCTCTCGGATTAGACCTTGCAGGTGGTGTCTCTTTCGTTTATGACTGCTCTCCTAAACCTGGTTCAAATGGAAACTTGGACAACGCTATTGATGCTACGGTCACTCGTCTTAGTAACGTTATTGGAGAACAATATTCTGAAGCTGTTGTAACTAGACAGGGCCCTACTAGAATCAGAATTGAAGTGCCTTCTGTTACTGACACTCAGGAAATTCTTCAACTTATTGGTGAACCAATGCCTCTTAAAATGGTTACTTCTGAAGATATCAATGCTGAAGCTAGAATCCAAGGAAGTGATATTGAAGATGTTTATCCAACTATAAATCCTGATACAAATGAATATGGTGTAACAGTAAAATTTACCAGTGAAGGCTCTGATAAATTTGCTGATTTAACTCGTGAAGTTTCTAATAATGGTTCTTCAGAAGGTTCTATTTATATTTATTTCGGTGACGACCCTTCTCAACAACCTTTATCATTAAAATGTAGCGAAGTGATTTTAGGGGGCTCTACCTTTATTTCTGGAAGTTTTAATAATTATAAAGATGCTCAGAATTATGCACTCCAAATCATGAGTGGAACTTTTGATGTCACTTTAAATGTCCGAGAAAAAACTGTTGTGTCAGCTACTCTTGGTGCAGAAGCTTTAAAACTTGCTCTTATTGGTGGACTTGTTGGTCTTATTCTTGTTATGGCTATCCTTTGGTGGAGATATGGTGACTTTGGTCTTTTAGCTTCCTTTGCTTTGGTCATTTATATCATATTTATGCTCTTCTTCTTACAAGCAATTTCATTCGTTCAGTTGACTCTTCCTGGTCTTGCCGGAATCATTCTCAGTATTGGTATGGCTGTTGATGGAACTGTTATCATTTTTGAAAGATTTAGAGAAGAATATAAATCTGGTAAAAAAATTCCACTTGCTGTTAAAACCGGGTTTAAACGTGCTTTTTGGCCTATTTTTGACAGTAATATAACTACTATCTTCACTGCAATTATTCTTTATATCTTAGGTACTGCATCTATTCAGGGCTTTGCTATTACTCTTTTGATTGGTATCGTTCTTTCTATTGTTATGAATTTGGTTGTTTTACGCTTCTTTGTTAAATGGTACCTTCCTTTAAATAGTATTAAGGCTAATAAACTTCACCTTCCTAAACAAACTAGACAAATTAAAACTGAAGAGGTAGTCGTAGGAGGGCAAAATGGCACAATTTAAGAAAACTAAATTTTTATCCCTAGACGATAGAATTGAAAAATCTAAATTTGATTTTTGTAAAAATTTAAAATGGTTTATTATCGCTCCTATTGTCATTGTTTTGATTGGTTTAATTTTGCTTTGTACTGTCGGATTTAATCTTGGTATTGACTTTACGGGTGGTTCTAACATGACTATCTATATTGATAGCGAAGGAACTGTCGGTCAACCTTTTAATATAAATAACGATTTAGGCGCTATTGAATCTAAAATTAATAACGTTTTGAAAGAATATGGATATTCAGTTTCTTCAATTCAAAAAACTACTATGTCAGATGAAAAATTGCATATTACAAATGGCAATGCTGTTATTATTAAATATCAAAACAATACTTCAAATGATGATAATGAAGAAATTAAATTGAAACTTTTAAAATCTTTTGGCTATGTTGAAGAAAATATCACTTTAGAACAACTTGCAAATATGGACGAAGAGGGTTATGTTTCTAATGGTGGAATTACTACTGCAAGTGCTAGTTCTGAACTTATGATGAATTCTTTTATTGCCCTTTTGGTTGCTGTTGCCGTTATTTTGATTTATATTGCTTTTAGATTTGAATTAACTGGTGGTCTTGCTGCTATTTTGGCATTGTTCCATGATTTATTAATAACATCTTCCATAATACTTATTTGTAGAATTGAAATTAATGTTTCTTTCATTGCAGCTCTTATCACTATTTTGGGTTATTCTATTAATAATACTATTATTATTTTTGACCGTATGCGTGATGAACTTAAAACTCAGAAAAATTCTAATAATAAAATTGACAATAATGAAATTGCAAATTTATCAGTTAAACAAACAATGACTAGGTCTATTTTGACAATGATTACTACTTTTGTTATGATTTTCATTATTACTATTATTGGGGTTCCTGATATAAGAGAGTTTGCTTTTCCAATTATGATTGGTATTTTGTCAGGTTTCTATTCTTCTGTGTTTATTACTCCAGCTTTATGGGCTATTGCTTATAGACCTAGAAAGAAAAAAAATAATATTAGTAAAAAGAAAAATCAAAAAGTAGTTGAAAAAACAGAGCAAATTGATAATGAAGTTGAAATTACAAATGCTTAAAAACACGGGTTCCCGTGTTTTTATTTTTATTTGCAAAACTATTATTGTTATAATTTTATTTGACATATTTTCATATATAGTGTTATAATTTGTCTTAAGTAGGAGGGATTTTATGGACACTATGTTTTGGATTTGGTTGGGTGTTATTGTTGGTACTATTCTTATAGAAATTTTTACTATGGAACTTGTGTCTATTTGGTTTACTTTTGGTGCGATAATTCCCTTTATATTATCTGCTTGCAATGTTGTAAGTTGGGAAATTCAAATTGTTATTTTTGTGGTAATTTCGTCTATTTTGATTATTTTATTGAGAACTTTAACTAAAAAATTCTTTTTAAAAAATTCTAATGAAAAAACTAATATTAATTTAATTATTGGGCAAAGAGTTAGAATGTTATCAAGAACAGATTTTGAAACTATTGGTTCTGTTAAAATTAACGATATTATATGGAGTGCTGTTGATGAAAATCAAGCCTCTATTGAAGTTGGGGACATTGTTGAAATTGTAAAAGTGCAAGGAAATAAATTGATTGTTAAAAAAATTGAAGAAGAACCATCTAAAGATATAAATACTGTAGAAAATTCTTCTATTGAGAATGAATTGGAAACTGAAACTAAAGAAAATATTGAAAAAATCAAAAATAAAAAATCTTCTAATACAACAAAAAAATCAACTAGTAAGCAAACTAAAAAACCAACTAATGCTCAAGCAAAAAAATCAACAAATAGTCAAACAAAAAAATCAACTACAAATAAATCAACTACAAAAAGTGTTGACAAAAAAGGAGGTAAAAAATGAGTGCTGCAGGTATTGTATTTATAGTTTTAGGTATTTTAATTTTAGTTATCTTATGCGCTTCTATAAGAATTGTTCGTCAAGCAACTGCTGTTGTTGTTGAAAGATTGGGGAAATATCATAAAACCCTTGAAACAGGCGTTCATATGGTTATTCCTTTCTTTGATAGATGTAGCAAACCAATTTCTCTTAAAGAAATTGTTGCTGATTTTAAACCTCAACCTGTTATAACAAAAGATAATGTAACAATGCAAATTGATACCGTAGTGTATTTTCAAGTTACTGACCCTAAACTTTTTACTTATGGTGTTGATTCTCCTATTCGTGCTATTGAAAATTTGACGGCAACTACTCTTCGTAATATTGTGGGTGAACTTGAATTAGATGAAACTTTAACTTCTAGAGATACTGTTAATACAAAAATGCGTCAAATACTAGATGAAGCTACAGACCCTTGGGGGATTAAAATAAATCGTGTAGAACTCAAAAATATTTTACCTCCTAAAGATATTCAAGAAGCTATGGAAAAACAAATGCGTGCAGAAAGAGAACGCCGTGAACAAATTTTAAAAGCTGAGGGTGAGAAAAAATCTTCTATCCTAGTTGCAGAGGGTGAAAAACAAGCTCAAATCCTTAGGGCTGAAGCTGATAAACAAACTAAAATTTTGCAAGCTGAAGCTCAAAAGGCTGCTCTTATTGCTCAAGCTGAAGGTGAAAATAAAGCTATTGAATTAATCAATAAAGCTAAACCAGATGCTGCTTATATCACTCTTCAGGGATTTGAAGCTTTAAAGGCTCTTGCTGATGGTCAATCTACTAAAATTATAGTTCCAAGTGAAATTCAAAATGTAGCTGGACTTCTTAGCAGTATGACTGAAGTTGTTAAAGGTGTCAAAAAAGAAGATAAAAATAAAAAGACAAATAAAAACTGAGCCATTGCTCAGTTTTTTTTGTTATATTTTTTTTATTAACATCAAATTTGAACCTCTCTTACCTGCCTTTGGACCACTAACTAAAACTATCTTATCTCCATTTTTAACCATTCCTGTTTCAGTCGCTTTTTTAATTGAGCTATTGTTCACTTCTTGGATTGTTTTATAATTTTTATCTAAAATAGGATAAACACCATAATAAATACTCATTTTGTGATACACTTTTAAATTTGGGGTACAGGCGATTATAGGTACTTTGGGTTTAAATCTTGAAATGTTTTGTGCTGTTGTACCTGAGGTGGTAACAACAACTATTCCTTCAACTCCTTTTGTTTGAGAAAGAGCATAAACTGCATATCCTAATCCTTTTGAAGTGTTATGAGTGGTTATTACTTTTTGGGTTGCAACAGTGTATTCTTCTGCTTCAAGTGCTATTCTTTTCATTGTTTCTACAGTTTCTATAGGATTTTTTCCTGATGCAGTTTCGCCAGATAACATAATTGCTGTCGTTCCGTCAAATATTGCATTTGCTACATCTGATATTTCTGCTCTTGTTGGTCTTGAATTTGTTATCATACTTTCAAGCATTTGTGTCGCTGTTATTGAAATTTTGCCCTTTTCATTGCATTTTTTTATAAATTCTTTCTGTAATATTGGTATTTTTACAAAATCTATCTCTACACCTAAATCTCCACGTGCAACCATAATTCCATCGCTTACATTTAAAATGCTATCAAAATTTTCTACACCTTGAGCACTTTCTATTTTTGAAATTATTTTTACATCTGTAAAATTTATTTCTTTTAAATATGACTTCATTTGGTCTATATCTTCTGGACTATTGACAAATGAAGCTGCAATATAGTCTGCTCCGATAAACTTTGCAAATAGTAAATCTTTTTTATCTTGTTCACTTAAATATTCCATGTTTGTTGTTACATTTGGTATGTTTATACTTTTATTGTTAGAAAGAAGTCCTCCATGTATTATCTTGCAAATTATGTCTGTTGAAGATATTTTTTCTACACAAAGTTCAATATTCCCATCATTTAATAAGATTTTTGTGCCTTTTTTTAGTATTTTTGGTAATTTTGAATATGTTATGCTGACTATTTCTTTTGTTCCTTGAACATCTTTTGTCGTTAAAGTAAACATTTCTCCATCATTAAGGGTGACTTTTTCATCTTTAAATTGTTTTACCCTTATTTCAGGTCCTTTCGTATCTATCATAATTGCTATCGGTTTTTGTTTGTTTTCTCTGGCTTGTTTTACTGCATCTATTAATTCCTTATGAGATTCATGTGTTCCATGACTCATATTGAATCTTGCTACATTCATTCCAGCATCTATCATTTTCTCTAATGTTTCTACATCTTTGATTGCAGGTCCTATCGAACATACTATTTTTGTTTTATTCATATTTCCCTTCTTTTAATCTTTTTTATGATATCAAATTTTTATTTTAAATACAAATTTTTTATACATTTTTCACATTATTATTTCTTTTAAATTTTAAAATTTTTATATAATTAAATGAAAATAGTTGAAATATTGATTTAAATATGTTAGAATAACACTAAGGAGTTGTTATGAAAACAATGCTTTTAAGCCTTTGGGATGACTTTTCAAATTGGGTGACTTTAGGTTGGAGTGATACAACATATATTATTGTTATGTGTGTTTTAGGCATTTTTGCTATGGTTAATATTTTGAACTTTTTAAAAGGTAATAAATTCAATAAAGATAAAAAACCTTTTAAATGGCCTTCTCTTGTGATTTGTCTGGTCCTTTTTGCTATTATGGCAGTGCTTTCTATGGCAAGATATATGTAATTTTAAAAGGAGATTTTTATGTATACAGCACCTTGGATTGTTCAATCTTTTCCAATTATTAGAATTGTTCTTTTTTGTCTTATCGTTGTTTGCGCAGTTGTTTTAATTGCTGCTACCCTTTTTCAAAATGAAGATTCTAACAATACTGATGTTATTACCGGACAACAAGAAAGTTATTATTCAAAAAATAAGGGTGGTTCTCGTGATGCAAAATTAAAACTTATTACAGTTATATTTTCTTGTATTGCTGTTGTATGTGTTATTTTATATTTTGTTACACTTTTAGTTTACCACGGAAATTAATTAGGACATAAAAATGACGGTAAAAAAAAAGATTTTAGAACTTTTAGATAAAAACAGTTTGATTTATAATGATTTAAACAAACTGTTTTCTTTCCTATCTTCTTCACTTGATATTAATATTGAACAAGTGAAGAAGAATTTTTATTCTTTACTTGGAAACGGGGATATTTTTGAAATTAGAAAAAATAAGTTTATTACCATTCCTTCTCATGGTTATGTCAAAGGTGAGTTCTTTGGAACTGCTAAAGGTTTTGGGTTTGTTAAGGTTGATGGTTTTAAAGAAGATGTTTTTATTTCGGCTAATAAGACTCTAAACGCTTTAGATGGAGAATTTGTTATAGTTAAACTTCTTTCTCACAATGAAGATGGAGCTGATGGTGAAGTTGTAAGCATTTATAAAGAATTAGAAAATATTGTTGGCACTATTGAAATTGTCTGTGGCAATTATTTTCTTAAACCTGATAATAATAAAATTTCTTATGATTTTCCTATTGTTAAAACCGGTTTAAAACTTCAAAAAAACATGAAAGTTTTAGCAAAAATCGTTAGAAGTGAAAAAAATAAAGTAAAATGTAATGTTAATGAAATTTTAGGATTTCAAGATGATGTTAAGGCATTGGAACTTTCTATTATAAGAGACCATAATCTTTTTGAAAACTTCCCTCAAAGTGTTGTTGATGCTGAGAAAAAAATACCTAAAACTATTCTAGAAAAACAAAAAAAAGGTCGTTTAGACCTTACAAAAGAAACAATTTTTACTATTGATGGTGCAGATGCTAAAGATTTAGATGATGCTGTCAATATAAAAAAATTTGATAATTATTATGAACTTGGTGTACATATTGCTGATGTTGGTGAATATGTTAAACAAGATTCAATTATTGATGAAGAAGCTTATAAAAGGGGAACTAGTGTCTATTTTCCAACTTCTGTTCTCCCTATGCTTCCTAAATCACTTTCAAATGGAATATGCTCTTTAAATGAAGGTGTTGAAAGATTGACTCTTTCTTGTATTATGAAAGTTGACTTTACGGGAAAGGTTTTTGATTATAAAATTTGTGAAAGTTATATTAAAAGTGTAGCAAGACTTACTTATGATGAAGTTTATGATGCAATTTTAGGTAAAAATCTTAATACAAAAACTAAAAAATTAAGAAAAGACTTCCTTTTAATGCGAGAACTTTGTGATATTTTGGAAAAAAATACTATAAATAGAGGGGCTTTAGACTTAGATTTACCAGAAGTTCAATTTGTTTTTGATGATAATGGTATGGCTGTTGATTTGACTAGAAAAGATAGAAATTGTGCTCATAAACTCATAGAGGATTTTATGGTTTTAGCAAATGAAACGGTTGCAAGACATTTCCATAAGCGTGGTGTTCCTTTTGTTTATCGTATTCATGAAGCTCCAACTAATGAAAAAGTTAATGCATTATGTGACTTTTTGAAGGGTATTGGTGTAAAATTTCCTGCTATTCCTAATGAAATTACTCCAGAGTACTTTCAAAAAATCTTAAATGATGTTGAAAATCTAAATACTAAAGATGTTGTAAACAAAATGGTTTTGCGTTCTATGCAAAAAGCTGTTTATTCAAATGAGGATAAAGGACACTTCGGTTTAGCTCTTGTTGACTATTGCCATTTTACTTCACCTATTAGAAGATATCCTGACTTAACTATTCATAGAATAATAAAAGAATGGATTAAAAATGGTGGGAAATTTTCAGCTGTTAGACAAGAAGAATTAAAAGATTTTACCTATGATGCTGCTCTTCAATCTTCTAGTTGTGAAAGAAATGCTGATTATGCTGAAAGAGATGTTGACGACCTTTGGAAAGCTTATTTAATGAAAGATAAAGTCGGACAAGTTTTTGATGCTACCATTTCTTCTGTTACTAATTTTGGTGTTTTCATTGCTTTAGAGAATACTGTTGAAGGTCTTATTAAAATTGAAGATTTACCAGAAGATTCTTATCTTTTTTTAGAAAAACAATTAAAATTGAAGGGCGCTTCTCATGTTTATTCAATAGGTGACAAGTTAAAAGTCGTGTTATCTAACATTAATTTGACCACTAGAAATATAGATTTTAAAATTCCTGTTTAGGTCAAAATTCACCTTTTTTTACTAAAAATGACGTTTTTTTAGCAAAAAAAGTAAAAAAAATGCAAAAATTTTCGATTTTTTTATAAAATGGTATTGAAATATTTATAATAAGGTGTTATAATAGGAGAGGAAATGAAGGTCATATCAAACAATAAAAAAGCATTCTTTGATTACTTCGTTTCAGACTTGGTTGAGGCTGGAATTGTGCTTGAAGGTTGTGAAGTCAAATCTGTGCGTGCTGGTGGAGCTAGTTTGAAAGAATCTTTTGTCGTTATCAAAAATGGTGAAATGTTCTTGAAAAATGCTTACATCAAACCATACGAGAAAACTTCTTCCTACAAACCTGATGAAAGACGTACTAGAAAATTGCTTCTTAATAAAAGCGAAATTCAAAAGTTTGAAAAGATGGTTAAGGAAAAAGGTTTCACTTTAGTCGCTACTAAGATTTATTTTAATAAGTCTAATCGTGTTAAAGTTGAAGTTGGTTTAGCAAAAGGTAAAAAACTTTACGACAAAAGGCAATCTGAAAAAGAAAAGTCTATTAAACGTGACTTGCAAAGATTGACTTAGGGGACGATTTTGGTTTCGACGGGGATAATTGCAGAATATATAAAGCATGTAGTGGCTGCCCGACACTCTAAACAGGACAATGCGAAATAAACGCAGACAATAATGACAATGTTGTTGCTTTCAATGCTGCTTATGCTGCCTAATTGAAACAATAACGACCTGATTGATTCTTTTCAATCTGTCCACCTTTAAATTTGCCATTTAAAGATTGGGCATCATCTAGGCAAAAATTTTACGAGGAACTGCCCTGATATTCGTAAAAAATCTTTCTGGGATAGTTTTTAATACTTGTTTATGAGTTAATTAAAAACGAATTTTATGCATAAACTAAACATGTAGAAAAATATTTTGTGTTATTTTCGGACGAGGGTTCAATTCCCTCCGTCTCCACCAAAAATTAAGTCTGTATTGTTTGTTTGATTTTCCAGCCACTTAATTTTGAGTTTTTCTCAATAAAATAAAAAAAGGAAGGTAATTTGCTATGTTTAATTCACTTTTGAATGCCACCGAGGGAAGTGTTAATATCAATTCTTTAATCCTCAATATCTTAATTATTCTTGGTGTTGTTATCGCAGGAGCATTAATTTTATACCTCTTGTGGGAAATTGTAGCTTACATTGTTACTAAACAAAAAAAATCTGATGCTACTAAATCTGATAAAAATCAAGATTCTTTTAATATTGAACCTGAATCTAAAAAAGATGAAGTCTTTGTTTATGATTACAATTTAGAAAACCAAGAACAAAATGAAGAAATAAAGTCTAATTCTGAAAACTTTGAAGATAAACTTCAAGATGTTGATGATGCTAAAGCTGAAGAAGAAAGAAAATCTGCTGAAGCTGAAGCTCTTAATGAAGAACAAGAAAAAGTTGAAAGAAGAGCTTATTTAGAAGCTAGACGTCAGGAAATTATTAGAAGAATGCAATCTAATAATGAACAAAATGAAGAACCTGTTGAAGATGAAGAACCTGTTTTTGAAATTAAAGAAGAAAAAGAACCTGAGGTTGATACTTTGGCTCAAGAAAGAGATGCTTTAAATGCAGAAAAAGCTAAGTATGAAGCTATGAACAAAGAACTTGCTAATGCTAAGAAAAAACTTGAAGAAGAACGTTTAAAACAACAAAATGTTCAACCTAAAGTTGAAACTAGAGTTGAAACTGTTTATGCTCAAGGCGAACAACTTAGTCTTGATGAACTTAAAGCTAGACTTGCTGATGCTGAAGAAAGACTTAAAACAACTGAAAAAGAATTTAAACAATGCAAAAAAGAATATACTCCTCTTCATAGAGTTTGGACTACTCATGAAAAGGACGAAAGAAAACTTAGAAGAAAAGAAGCTCTCGTTGCAAAACAAAAAGTTATTCTTTATGGTGTTAACAATTATGCAGATATCGATGAAGAAAAAGCTAAGAAATTAGCTGAAGACTTAGACTTGTTAGACGGACTTGAACTTTCTGTTCAACATTGCGAAGAAGTTATGAAGAAGAATGAAGAAAGATATCCTCTTCTTGAAAAAATGTACAATGTTTTAAAACAAAGAAATGATGAAATCAAAGCTGATATTGCTTTCTATAAAGAAGAAATTGCTAAGTTAGAAGATGAAAATAATGATTAATAATAAAACCACTTAATTTTAAGTGGTTTTTTATTTTTTATTTATGAATTTTGCAGTTCCCATAATTTTGCCATTAATTCACTTTTTGTGTTTATTAAAGCCTCATATTCTGTCAATTCAGAACATATTACCATTGCGTGTTCTAAATCTTCTATCATTGTTTGATAGAATTTTATTTTAAATTCTGTTGAGATGTTTGTGTTATTTTTTTCCATAAATATATAATAAAACAATTAAAATAAAAAATCAATATATATTCGACATTTTTTATATTTTTATTTTGTATTTACTAATTCTTTTGTTATAATAATTTATATGAAAAATTATCATACCATTTCGATTGAACAGAATTTTGAAGAACTTAAATCTAATCCAGAGGGGTTATCTTTTGCTGAAGCTAAAGCAAGACTTGAAAAAAATGGAAAAAATGTTTTAGCTGAAAACAAAAAGAAAAGTCCTTTTGTTAAATTTTTGAGTCAATTTAAAGAAATTTTAATTATTGTTCTTCTTATTAGTGCTGTTATCAGTATTGTTATAGGTGCGATTGAACATAGTGTCAATGAATTTGTTGATGCTGGAATTATCATTGTTATTGTTTTTATTAATGCTATCATTGGCTTTTTGCAAGAACGTAAATCTGAAAGAGCAATGGACGCTTTAAAAAATATGACAAAACCTTTTTGTACTGTTATTAGAAATAAAAGAATTATTAAAATTAAATCTGAAGAGTTAGTTGTTGGAGATGTTGTTATTCTTGAAGCAGGTGATATTGTCCCTGCAGATTTAAGACTTTTTGAGTCTAATTCTCTTAAAATTGAAGAAAGTGCTTTGACGGGTGAAAGTTTACCTGTAGAAAAAGATGCTCTATCTATTTTAAAAGAAGATGCTAGTTTAGGTGATTGCATAAATATGGCCTTTATGGGCAGTGTTGTTACATATGGCAGGGGAAAGGGTGTCGTTGTTTCTGTTGGTATGGATACAGAAATGGGAAAAATTGCTTCAGCTTTGTCCGAAATTAAACCTACTACAACTCCTCTTACCAAACGTATTAAATCTACAAGTATTATTATCACTGCTATTGTTTTAGTCGTTTGCCTTGCTGTCTTTATTGTAGAAATATGTACGGGAGGAGATATATTCTCTTCATTCTCTATGGCTATCGCTATTGCTGTTTGTGCTATTCCTGAGGGATTGCCTGCTTGTAATACAGTTACAATGTCTATGGGTGTTAAAAGAATGAGTGAACAACGTGCGATTGTAAAAACTTTGCCAGCTGTTGAAACTCTTGGGAGTACAGAGGTTATTTGCTCAGATAAAACGGGAACTTTAACTCTTAACAAAATGACTGTTCAGAAAATTTTTTATTTGGGTGATAATTGTCAAAAAATTAATCAAATTCAGTTCGACCAAATTTCAACCGGAAATGCTGTTGATAGCATTATTACTTTAGATAAATTAGAACAAATACACTCAGATATTTTGTTGCAAGATAAAAATCTTGTCGAACTTATGAGATGTATGTTGCTATGTAATGATACAAAAGTTAGAATTGAAAATGATAAGTTGGAATCTATAGGCGACCCAACGGAAATTGCCCTTGTTCATTATGGCTATAAATTTGGCTATAATAAAGAAAATTTGGAAGGGAAATTTAGAAGAATTAACGAAATTCCTTTTGATAGTGAACGTAAACTTATGTCAACAATTAATTTAGTTGACGATAAAAATGTTGTCTATACCAAAGGTGCTGTTGATAATATTTTATCTCGTTGTGACAGAATTTTAGATAATGGTAAAATTAGAAAAATTACTCTTAAAGACAAAGATATTATCTTAAATTCTAATGCTGAATTTGCTTCTGCTGCTTTGAGAAACTTGGGCTTCGCATTTAAAATCGTTGAAAAAATTACACATCCTACTAGCGAAAATACAGAAAATGGCCTTTGCTTCTTGGGTATTGTTGGTATGATTGACCCTCCTAGAGTTGAAGTTAAAGATGCTATTAAAACTTGTAAACAGGCAGGTATTACCACTATTATGATTACTGGTGACCATAAGGATACTGCTTTTGCTATTGCTAAAGAACTTGGTATTTGTAATAGTATTGATAAGGTTATTACTGGAAAAGAACTTGACGATATCTCTGATGAAAAATTTATTGAAGTTGTAAAAAATTATCAGGTCTATGCTCGTGTAAATCCTCAACATAAAGTTAGAATTGTTAAAGCGTTAAAAGCTAATAATAAAATTGTCGCTATGACTGGTGACGGTGTCAATGATGCTCCTAGCCTTAAAGCTGCTGATATTGGTGTCGGTATGGGAATTACTGGCACTGATGTTACCAAAGAGGCTGCAGATATGATTCTGACTGACGATAACTTTGCTACTATTGTTGGCGCTGTCAAAGAAGGTAGAAGAATTTATAGCACTATCATTAAAATCCTTATCTTTTTGCTTGGAACTTCAATAGCTGAATTATTCTTTATGTCTGTTGTTATTTTGTTTCTACCTAAATTGGGAAATGGTGAGCCTTGGCATTTCTTTACACCTGCGTTGATTTTGTGGATTAATTTTGTTTCGGATACTTTTGTTGGACTTGCTCTTGGCTTTGAAAAAGCTGAAAATAATATTATGAAAAGAAAACCTATCAAAAACTCTGGTAACCTTTTTAAAGGTGATGTTGGTTTTAATATTATTTGTTCTGCAATTTTTGTTTCCGTTCTAACTTTGACTATTTATTGTATTTGTTCTTATGTCTTAAAGTTGTCTGCATCTGAGGTCACAACAATTTGTTTCCTATATGTTTCGATTACAGAACTTATCCATTGTTATAATACCAAGAGTCAAGTAAACTCAATTTTTTCTTCAAATCCATTTGATAACAAAATTTTAAATATTAGCTTTTTAGGTTCACTTCTTCTTACTGTGTTGATTGTCCTTATCCCTATTCCAGCTCTTCAAAATGCTATGGGTATCACTGTTATTTCTTGGTGGCAATGGCTTGCTATTATTGGACTTTCGCTTTTAATTATTCCTTATATTGAAATAATTAAATTTATCATTAGAAAACATCAAAAAAGGAAATAAAATGAAAAAAAGTAAAATTTTTGACTTGAGTGCTATTTCTATTATTGCGTGTGATTGCCTTCAGGCGATTATATGTATTTTTATTGATTTGTTTTTCATTTCAAAAGTTTTAAGATATTCTAATGCAGATGGTGTTATCAATGTGACACAAAACATCATAAGCATAGGTCTTTTTTATGCTATTTGTTATATCGTTATTTCAACAAGTTACCTTTGGACAGGATTTTTTTTAAAGAAAATTAACAAAAGTATTTTTGTTTCTATTGGCTCAATTCTTCTCTCTATTGTTGTTGTCACTGTTTATTTAACTAAAGATAATATGATGCCTTTTATTCCTTTGATTGGTGCTTTATATGGTCTTTCATTTGGTTTTTTCTCAGGTGGATATCATAATCTTACTTCCGAAACAATTAGCAGTAAACATCAAGTTAAATTTTTTGCAGTTAAAAGAATTGCTTTTCAAATTACTTATATAATCTTCCCTATCACTTTGGGGTATATTGCCGATTTTGATTTTTCTATTGTAACTTATATTATGTTTGGAATTTCTGCGCTTTTGATTATGTTTTCTTTTTTGATTAAACCTAAAAAAACTTATAAACTTAATTTCCATCTATTAAATTTTACAAAAAATATGATTAAAGACAAAAAACAAACTAAACCACTTTGGATTGTTTATATTCAAAATTTCTTTAGGGGAGCATCTTATGATTGTTTCACTACTTTAATCACCATTTTAGTTATTACCTATGTTGGCTCAGATTCTTCATTAGGTATGTTTCAATCTATTTTTACAGCTTGTTCCTTGATTACAATGTTTTTGTATTTGAAATTTTATAGAAAAAAGAGAAGTTCATGGTTTATTGGTATTCCTATTTTCTTAGTAACTTGTACTATCATTGGCATCTTGTCTGCAACTAATCAAATAACAATCATAATTTTCTATGCAGTTTATGTTATTTTAAATGTAATTTTGATGTCTGTTTCTGATTCAAGAAGGGCAGGAGTTGTCAGAGTCCTTTCTTTACATTCAAATATTTTGGAAAGTAATACTCTCAGTGAACTCTTTTTAGGGGCTGGAAGAGTCCTTTCATCTGTTCTTTTGATACTTTCTGGTGTGTTTGATGGCTTACTTGGTGGTGGTACTGTTTTTCTTAAATTAACTTTGGGACTTGTTTGCTGTTTCTATGTGCTCTATGGAATTTCGTTGATTTGGCTTGAAAAATCTCTGATTAAACAAGATGAGGAGTTTAAAAAAGCTCATATCACAGAAGTTATTGAAAAAGTTGAAGATTAAAACCTCTTTTTATTAGAGGTTTTATTATTTTTCATTTTTCTCTTTACTTTTTTAATAAATAATATTAAAATATATAAAATATAGGAGTTTTTATGATTATTGATGCTCAAAAAGAAAAACTTTCTACTCTAAAAAATGATTTTGAGTTCATTAAGGAGTGCCTTTGACCCAAATAACTTAACAAAAAAACTTGAAGAATTAAAAAGTGAACAACTTTCTGAAGGTTTTTTTAATGATGTTAAAAAAGTTTCAAGAGTTGGTAGAGAAAGTAAATTATGTGAATATAAACTTAATAAAATTAATTCTATTCAATCCATGATTGATAATTGTCAGGCTAGTATCGAACTCCTTGATGAAATGGACGATAAATCAATTTTTGAAGAACTAAATCAAACACTTTCTGAATTAGAAAAAAAATTAGATAATGCTAAATTAGAAACTTTACTTTCAGGTAAATACGACAACTATAATGCAATCTTAACTTTGCACGCTGGTGCTGGTGGAACTGAAGCTCAAGATTGGACTGATATGCTTTTTCGTATGTATAGCATGTATGCTGAAAAAAACAACTTTAAATTAAAAGTTCTTGATGTTCTTGATGGAGAGGAAGCAGGTATTAAATCTATTTCATTTCTTATTTCAGGCGAATATGCTTATGGTTATTTAAAAGCTGAAAAAGGAGTCCATAGACTTGTTAGAATTTCTCCTTTTGATAGCAATGCTAGACGTCATACGAGTTTTGCTAGTGTTGAAGTTATGCCTGAAATTGAAGATGCTCCAGATATTGTCATCAGACCTGAAGATTTGAAAATTGACACATATCGAAGTTCGGGTGCAGGTGGTCAACACGTAAATAAAACTGAATCTGCAATAAGAATTACTCATATTCCAAGTGGTATCATTGTTGCTTGTCAAACTGAACGTTCTCAAGTCCAAAATCGTGAAACTGCTATGAAAATGCTTTATTCTAAACTTGTTGAAAAACAAGAGTTAGAAGAATTGGAAAAACTTGCTTCTATCAGAGGGGATATTAAAAAAATTGAATGGGGTAGCCAAATTCGTTCTTATGTTTTTTGTCCTTATACTCTTGTAAAAGACCATAGAACTAATTTTGAAGATAGTGATATCCAGTCTGTTATGAATGGTAATATCCAAGAATTTATTAATGAATATCTTAAAAGAACTAGTGTAAGAGGTTAATATGAATTATGATGAACTTTCTAAATTAAAATTTGAACAATTAAAGACAAAGAAAAATGTCTTAATTCTTTCTATAGAAAGTTCTTGTGATGAAACTTCTATCGCTTTGGTGGAAAATGGCAGAAATGTCCTTTCTAATATCGTTTCTTCTCAAATTGATATCCATAAACTTTATGGTGGCGTTGTTCCAGAAATTGCTTCAAGAAATCATATTCAAAATATTTCTACTGTCCTTAATGATGCTCTTATTGATGCTGGTAAAAATTTAAGCGATATTGATGCTGTGGCTGTAACTTTTGGTGCAGGGCTTATTGGCGCTCTTTTAGTTGGTGTAAATTTTGCAAAAACCCTTGCGTACTCTTTGAAAATTCCACTTATTGCTGTCAGTCATGTACATGGTCATATTGGGGCAAACTATATTTCTCATAAAGATTTAAAACCACCTTTTACTTGTCTTATGGTTAGTGGTGGACATACTGCTTTGGTTGATGTTCAAGATTATTGCAAATTTAACCTTATTGGCACAACTGTTGACGATAGTGTTGGCGAATGTTTTGATAAAGTTGCAAGAGTTCTCGGTCTTTCGTATCCTGGTGGACCAAATATTGATAAACTCGCTAAACAAGGTAAAAATGTAATCAAATTTAATTATCATTCTCCTTTAAAAAACTCTCTTAATTTTTCCTTTAGTGGTTTAAAAACTGCTGTTGTAAATTATGTTCATAATAAAGAACAAAAGGGTGAGAATTTTTCTAAAGCTGATGTCGCTTGTTCTTTTCAAGAACTTGCTGTTGATGAATTATTTAGTAAAGCTATCAAAGGTTGTAAATATAAAACACTTGTCGTGGCTGGTGGTGTTGGTGCAAACAGCAGACTTCGTGAAAGATTATCAAACAATCAGGCTGATATTAATGTTTATATGCCAGAATTAAAATATTGCACTGATAACGCTGCAATGATTGGCTCTATCGCGTATTACTATATTCAAGCAGGCAAAGGCCTTGCTGATTTAACGCTTACTGCTACACCAACTGTAAATATTAATGATTAATTTTTGAGGTGAATTATGGAACTTTTAGCACCTGCAGGTACTTATGAAAAATTTTTAACTGCTCTTCATTTTGGAGCAGATGCTGTCTATCTGGCTGGGGGACGCTTTGGACTTAGAGCTTTTGCTGGTAATTTTTCAGACGAAGAAATTGAAAAAGCTGTCAAATTGGCTCATAAATTAAACAAAAAAGTTTATGTTACTGTCAATATTATTGCTAAAGATAAAGATTTTGTCGGTTTAGAAGATTATTTATTATTTTTAAAAAATATCAATGTTGATGCCGTTATTGTTGCTGATATTGGTGTTTTTCAATTTATTAGACAACGTGTTCCAGAACTTAATGTTCATATAAGCACTCAAGCTAATATTATTAATAGTTATTCTGCAAATCTTATGGCACAATTGGGTGCTAAAAGAATTATATTAGCTAGAGAACTTTCTATTAAGGATATTGCTGAAATACGTAAAAATCTTCCTAAAGATGTGGAAATTGAAGTGTTTGTTCATGGGGCTATGTGTATGGCCTATTCGGGCAGATGCTTACTTTCAAATTATTTAACTGGTAGAAGCTCTAATCATGGTCAATGTGTACAAGCTTGTAGATGGAAATATATGGTCAGAGAAGTTAGTCGTGATGATGAAATGGAAGTTCAGGAAGATGAAAATGGTACTTACATCTTCAATTCTAAAGATTTAAATATGATTTCTCATCTAAATGAATTGAAAAAAGCTGGCGTTGATAGTATCAAAATTGAGGGAAGAATGAAATCATCTTACTATGTCGCTACAGTTGTTAATGCTTATAGGCAAGCTATCGATATTTTACCTAAAAAACCAAATGAAAAATTATGTGCTGAACTTTTGAAAGCAAGCCATAGAAGATATACTACAGGTTTCTATTTTGATGGAGAACAAAAAGAATATATCGAAGATAGTATGCCTGTTCAAGATAGTGAGTTTGTTGCTGTTGTTTCTAAAAATTGTGATGGAAAAACTGTCGAACTTGAAATGAGAAACAAGTTCTCTGTTGGCGATGTTTTAGAAATTCTTAGTCCAGATAAGTCAATTTTTAATAAAAAATTGAAAATTACTGAAATTTTAAATGCTAATGGTGAAAGTATTGAAAGTGCAAAAGTTGTTCAAGAAAAAGTTGTCGTACCTTGCTCTATTCCTTTAAAAGAAGGAGATATTTTAAGACGTTAAGTTGACAATTCTTTGTTTTGTGTGATATTATATTAAAGAGGGGAAAATGGCTAGAATAAACATTAATAACATTGAAAATGTTGAAGGTGAATATCATTTGATGTTTTATGAGGGTAAAAACATTGTCGAAAGTGCAAAAAATGATATTCGTTTTGCATGGCTTTCTTTTTTGGGATTTTTTGCTTTACTTTTTTTGTTTGTAGTTATTTCCGATTTTAATCTTTTTTACGCTGGTTTTGCTGTTGTGTTTTTAATCTTTTTTGTTTTGATTTATATTTATCTTAAAAGACAAAAAAGAAAAGGAATTAAACAATGTATTTATGCCGTTCAAAAATCAAAAACTAACAACATCATCGCAAGGCAAGTTGATAAACGAAGCCGTAATAAAATTATTATGAAATCTGTTACTAATACTATAGATAAATATGATGTTAATGAAAAATTTCCTAAATTTTCTCAACGTTTAAAAAGAAAACATAAAAATGAAAGAATTGTTGATGCTGTTAATAAATTTGAGGGCTCTTAGCCCTTTTATTTTTTCCTTATTTTCCTTAAATTACTTGTTATTTTTTGTCATTTTTGTTATTATTAATTACGATTATTAGGAGTTTTTATGAAAACTGATATTGAACTTAAAAATTTATGGTTTAAATTCTTTAAACAACACGGCTTTGAACAAATCCAAAGTGCTTCTATTATTCCTGAAAATGACCCTACCGTTTTATTCACTACTGCTGGTATGCACCCTCTTGTTCCTTTTTTACTTGGTGAAAAACATCCTGCTGGCAATAAATTGTGTAATTTCCAAAGGTGTATTCGCACCGGTGATATTGATGATGTCGGCGATGATTGCCATTTAACTTTTTTTGAAATGTTAGGTAATTGGTATTTAGGAGATTGCCCTAAAGAAGAAATGATTAAACTTTCTTTTGAATTTTTAACTAGCAAAGAATATCTAAATATTCCTAAAGAAAAAATTGCCACTACTGTTTTTGGGGGTAATGAAACTGCTCCAAAAGATGAAGTCGCTTTTAATGCTTGGAAAAAATGTGGTATCGAAAATGTTTTTTATCTTTCTGATAATTGGTGGGGATTAGCTGGTGGTGTTGGGCCTTGTGGACCAGATACTGAAATGTTTTATGATACAGGTAAACCTAAGTGTTGTGATTCTTGCTCTCCTGCTTGTGATTGTGGAAAATACCTTGAACTTTGGAACGACGTCTTTATGCAATATCGTATTGATAAAGTAGGTGAAAAAGCTAAAGAATTAGCTCGACCTAATGTTGATACCGGTATGGGACTTGAAAGAACTGTTTGCGTTTTAAATGGTGTTAAAAGTGTTTATGATAGTGGTGTATTTAAAGATGTTATCGATTTTATCAAGTCTAAGGCTAAAGTTGATTATGAATTTGATTCAAAATCTAAACGTTCTTATAGAATTATTACTGACCATATTCGTTCTTCTGTGTTTGTCCTTGGCGATATTTTAGGTGTAGTTCCTTCTAATGTTGGACAAGGTTACATTTTAAGAAGATTTATTCGTCGTGCTGTAAATTGTGCTAGAAATATAGGTTTTGATACAAATTATTTTTCAGATATTGTTGATATTTTTGTTAATAAACATGGAAATGATTATCCAGACATTGCACAAAAAAGAAGTTTTATTAAAGATGAATTGAATAAAGAAGTTGAAAAATTTTCAAAAGCTCTTGAAGAAGGTCATAAAGAATTTGAAAAAGTTATCAATGGGATTGAACGTCATAAAGCTTTTGTACAAAATAAAGGGGAAATTGTTGAAGATATTATCCCTGGAAAAGCTTGTTTCAGACTTTATGATACTTTCGGTTTCCCTTTTGAATTAACTAAAGAACTTGCTGCAGAAAGAGGCTATGGCGTTGATGAAAACGGCTTTAAAATTGCATTCGCTGAACATCAAGAAAAAAGCAGAACAGCTTCGGCTGGTGTTTTTAAAGGTGGACTTGCTGATAGCTCTTATGAGAGTGCTAAACTTCATACTGCAACTCATCTTCTTATGGCCGGACTTAGAAAATTGTTTGGACCTCAGGTTATGCAAAAGGGGTCAAATATAACTCCTGAAAGATTGAGATTAGATTTTAATCTTGACCATAAAATGACTGATGATGAAATTAAAAATGTTGAAGATTTTGTAAATGATGCCATTTCTAAGGCAATTCCTGTTTCTTTTTCTGAAATGAGTATTGAAAATGCAAAGAAAAGTGGTGCTGTAGGTGTTTTTGAAAACAAATATGGTGCAGTTGTAAAAGTTTATACTATTGAAGGTGTATCTAAAGAAATTTGTGGTGGTCCTCATGCAAAAAATACTGCAGATTTACATCATTTTAAAATCATAAAAGAAGAAAGTTCTTCAAGTGGTATAAGAAGAATTAAAGCAATTTTAGACTAATTATTACTTATTATTGACAAAATTTGATGTTTATGTTATTATAATTATATATTTTATGAAAGGAGTTTATTATGGCTGGTAAAATTAAGAAAGGATTTTTCTTTTATTTCGGTATGTTTATGCTTTTGCTTATTACCATTTTTCTTGTTTGCCTCGTTATTATGATTTTCAATCCAAATAAAACTGTTTTATGGATGCAGTATTTCACTGGTAATGAAACTTATAAAATTACTAAAACAAGTGGTGATAATTCTGAAAATATAAATTGGAACTCTATTACAGATATAAAAATTGTTGCTCCTTCTTTTGCTAAAGTTACCGTAAATAGAAATAACGACATTGATTATGCTGATTCTGGTATCTATATCAGAAATTATGCTAAGGGATTTAGAGGCGCTACAGGTGCTGTTCAATTTAACTATAATGTAAGTTGTTCTGGAACTAGCTTGACATTAAAACTTGATGAACCAAATGGTTTCCTTTTCTTCTCTAAAGATTTGGAAGTTATAATCCATTCTTCTTCTTTAAAAGAAACTGAGGCAACTTTCTATGACGTAAACCTTATTATTCAAGGTGGTGATGGAGATGTTGATATCGGTGGTGGTGGACTTAAATCTGCTAAAGATGTTAAGTTGGCATCTCTTTATGTTAAAACTAATAGAGGAAATATTTCTTTAACTGAAAATTTTGATTCTTCTAATCTTAAAAATAACATTTCTTTGGAGGGACTTGGTGTTGAAACTCCTCTTTACCTTCAAACAAAATCTGGAAATATGTATTCTTATAGAACTATAGAATATACTTATAAAGGTCAAAAAATTGAAAAATCTGGTATTAAACTAAATTCAAATTGTAATAATGCAAGATTTGAAACCGAAAATGGAAAACTTTATTTTGATGCTATTGTTGCAGAAGATAACAAAAATGTAAACATTGTTTGTCAAAACGGAGTTGTTGTTAATAAATATATTAAAGCAAATACTTTGAATGTTAATTGTTCCCACGGAAATTATAACTTTGAAGTTATTGATGGAAATGTAGATTTTTCTAAGTCAGAAGATAATATTATTTCACCAAACGTTATCATTTCTTATATCACAGGTAGTTTTGTTCTTACTACTGATATTGGTAATCAAGGTGAACCTGATGTTGAAATTGGCGAAATTTGTGGTAATGTCAATGTTTTGGCAGATAGGGGACACATTACTATTCACAAAGCTAATTCTGGTGTTATAATTAATAGTAGAAATGATTTAAAAATAAATGTTAACATTGCAAAAGAAAATACAAGTCAAATCAATTTGAGAAATCATAATGCCGAAACAATTTTGAGTTTTATGGGAACTGCTAATAACACTACTGAAATTACATCTGTTTCTGCAAAAATCATTATAAATGTGACAAGTAGCGCTGATTTTACTGCAACTTCTTATAACTTGAAAGAAGGTCTTGAAATTGTTGATGAAAATGAAGATAAAAAAATTGAACCAGAAAGAATTTCTATAAATAATTTTAGTGGTGTTACTAATGAAATGAAAAATCCTTTTGTTAGAGGAAAAGGAACAGGAAAAATTTTAATTGGAACTTCTTCTACTGTTGAATTCAATTTAGTTCAAGAATCTGATTTTTTAAATTAAATAAATTTTAATAATGGTACAAAAAACAGGCTTATGCCGGTTTTTTGTATTTTAAGGAGTTTTTATGGATATTGTTATTTATGTTCTTTTAGCTTGTTCTTTAATTCTATCTTTTATTACTATTTTTATTTGTTTGAAAACTAGAAATAAGTCTGAATTAAATGAAAATGATAAGCAGGAAATTATAAAAAGTTTTAGTAGTAATATTGATTTTATTAGTAAAACTTTAAATGAAATGCAAAAAATAAACAATGAGGCTCTTTTACAAACCATTAAAACTCTTCAAGATAATCTTTTAACAAATCATGAATCTTTGGAAAAAAGAGTTTTTCAAATAACTAAACAACTTGATGAACGTATGCAAGATATGAGTAAATTGCAAGAAGAAAAACTTGAAGCTATAAGAATTTCAAATGAAAGAAATATTAAATCTCTTCAAGAAGATAATACCAAACAACTTGATAAAATGAGAGAAACTGTCGATGAAAAGTTGTCCAAAACTATTAATGACCGTTTTAATCAGACTTTTAAAATCTTAAGTGAACAACTAGAAAAAGTTTATAAATCACTTGACGATATGCAAAATGTAGCTAATGATGTGGGTAATTTGACAAAAATGCTTTCTAATGTTAAAACAACAGGTATTTTTGGGGAAATTCAACTTGGTGCTATTTTTGACCAAATTTTAACCAAAGAACAATACGCTACTAATATCGTAACAGGCGATGGAAAAGAACCTGTTGAGTTTGCAATTAAATTACCAGGTCAAATAGATGGTGAATTTGTATTTTTACCTGTTGATAGCAAATTCCCTTATACCGTTTATAGTGACTTACAAAGTTCTTACGATAAAAATGAATTTGAACAAGTAAAAATAAAAAAAGAACAGCTTAAAAACACTGTTAGGAGTATGGCTAAAGACATAAACACGAAATATATAAATCCACCAATTACAACTGATTTTGCTATTATGTTTTTACCTGTTGAAGGTCTTTATGCTGAAGTTGCTAAAATGGGTTTAATTGAAGAATTACAAAGCAAATATAATGTGACAATAGCTGGTCCAACTACAATGAGTGCACTTTTAAATAGTTTACAAATGGGCTTTAGAACATTGGCTATTCAAAAGAAATCAGGTGAAGTATGGAAAATTTTGGGCGCTGTTAGAACAGAATTTGATAAATTTAATCAAATTATTGAGAGTATAAGGAAAAAATTTGAAGGAGCTAGTAAAGATTTCGATACTTTAGTGGGAACTAGAAGTCGTGTTATAGCAAGAAAATTGCATGAGGTTGATAGATTAAGTGATAAACAATCTATTGAACTTTTAGGATTAGATGAAGAAGAGGGTGAATAACCTTCTTTTTTTAAAGCTCTTCAATATAGTTATTTAAATCAACACTTTTTTCTTTATTGTGTGTTATTTTATTGTCCGAATTATATGCTTTATTTAAAATTTCAAGTAGATTATTATTTTTATTTATTTGGTCAGTAAAATTATTGGGTATAAGCAAAGAAAAAGGGTTGTTTTTTATCTTTTCTATAATTGAAAATGCATTATCTTTGTTATTGAATATGTTTTTCATTAAGGTGTTTATAAAATCATTTGACTTTTCGAATTCTTTATCATTATTTTGTGGTTGTGTTAAATCTTGAGGATAATATGGAATATTTTGATTTGAATTGTTCATGTTTAATTATATGCTTTCATTTGTCGTTTTAGTGTAAATATTTATTTTTTTAACATATATTGTTTTTAGGAGTATTTTATGAAGTTAAGTGATATGCCTAAAATTGAAAATTATGAAGAAAAGTCCAAAAACATTTCTCAAAAATACGAAGAATTAAAAAATTGCTCTAGTGATGAATTATTTACTAGGCTTTCTAAAGAAATACAAATGCAAAAAAATAATGGAACTTTTGACTATAATGGAATTTTATCTTCTATTGAAAAAATGAAAGCTTACTTACCTAAAAATACTTATGAAAATATGATAAGGATTATAAATTCACTGAAATGAATTTAGATAAAATTGATAAAAGACTTTTACATGAGATTTCTATCTTGTCTTGCAATAAAAAACACCTCTGTTTTGTTTTTGGTAAAGATTTTTATAATACAAAAAAAGAATTAATTAGAAGAAAGATACATATAGAAAATGAATATTTATTCATTAATTCTTTTTTATGCAATATTTCACAAAATGAAATTTTTTCATTATCTAATATCCAAGCTGTAGATTATATCTACTCTTTATCTATTGCTAATACTTTAATGTTTGTTTCAAAAAAAATTCTTGCTGTTGATAAACTTAAAATCTTTGGTGAGGGGATTGGAATTGCTTTTATCGACACTGGTATTTCTCCTCATTGTGATTTTTTAATCGGTAAACCTAGAGTTGTTTGTTTTAAAGATTTTATAAATTTTAAAAAAAATATGTATGATGATAATGGACATGGTACGTTTGTTGCAGGAGTATGTTCTGGCAATGGCGCTCTATCTAATTTTAAATATTCTGGAGTTGCACCTAAATCTAATATTTTTTCATTGAAAGCACTTGATAAAAATGGTGAAGCAGGTGCTAATAAAATCCTTGATGCTATGGAATGGATTTTTGATAATCATAATAAAAAAAATATTAAAGTAGTTTGTATGAGTTTTGGAAGTGAACCTCTTGGACATAACGACCCAATTATGTTGGGAGCTGAAGCTTTATGGAAAGATGGAGTTGTTGTCGTCGCTGCTGCTGGAAATAGTGGACCTGAATTTCAAACAATTAAATCTCCTGGTATTAGTTCAAAAATTATTACTGTCGGAGGTATTGATGACAAACGTTATGAAGATAATTCATTCAATAAAGATTATTTTGAAATTGCAGAATTTTCTTCTCGTGGACCAGCATTTAAAAATATCAAACCTGATGTTGTTGCTCCAAGTGTTGATATCGTTTCTTGTGGAATAAACAATTTTTATACAGTGCTTAGTGGAACTTCTGTTGCTACTCCAATGATTGCTGGTATTGCATGTCTGCTTGTAGAAAAGTTTAAAAATGCTTCTCCCAATTTTATTAAAAGTGTTCTTATTCAAGCCTGTCAACCTTTAGGATTTGACATGAATTTAGAGGGGTATGGTGTTCCTAATTTTAACAGATTAAATGAAAAAATTTTATAATAATTTAATTATTTCATCTATTGTATGATTTTTTTTAGTTTTTTTCATGTTTTTTTTGAATTTTATATTGTTTTTTGATAAATCTTCTATTTTTTGTAAAAGTAGTTCAAGACTATATTCTTCTTCTTCAAACATTAAACTATAGCCTAATTTTGTAAATAGTTTGGCATTTTCAATTTGGTCACCTCTTGAACATTTTTTTGATAGAGGAATTAATAGCATTGGTTTTTCAAGAGCAAGTAATTCATTTATAACTCCACTTCCAGCTCTTGAAATTACTATGTCAGCTGTTGAATAGTAATCTTCAATATTTTCAGCATACGGAATTAAACAATAATTTTCATGCTTTATATCTTGATAATTTTTTTGCCCACAAATGTGAATTATATTATATTTCTCAGTAAGTATATCTAAATTTTCAAATATCATTTCATTTAAGAATTTTGCACCTAAACTTCCTCCTAAAACTAATATCGTTGGATTAGAATTATGAAAACCAAATCTTATAGGGTGACCTTCAAATATTTTTTGTCTGATAGGTTGACCTGTGTGAATACATTTCTTATTCTTATTTCCTGTTTCTGAAAAGGTTGTGCACATGGTGTCACAAAATCTTAGAATAATTTTATTCGCAAGTCCAAAACTTAAATCACTTTCATGACTTATGATTTTTATATGTTGCATTTTACCTGCAATTACAACAGGAACAGAAACATAACCACCTTTTGAAAATATTACATCTGGTGATATTTCTTTTAAAATTCTTTTTGCGTTTTTAATTGATTTATAAAGTTTGATTGGTATCAATAAATTTTTTGCTGTTATTTTTCTTTCAAGTTTTACTGTTGGGATTTCATGATATTTTATGTTTTGAAATTTTGACAATATTTCTTTTTCTATGCCATCACTTCCAATAAAATGTATCTCATAATCTTTTAATTTTTCTGTTACTGCAAGTGCAGGATATACGTGCCCAGCAGTTCCTCCACCACATAAAACTATTTTTTTCATAAAAACCTCATATTCTATTGTATTGAAAATATAATAAGAATATACATACATTAAATTGCATAAATATACATTTTTACATTTCCTTTAATCCATTATTGTGTTGGACTTATTTTTTTTAATTTGGGAATTTGTTTTTTAAAAATAAAAAAATATGTTACAATAAAATGAAATTGAGGTTTTTATGGCAGAAAAAAAGTATGAATCTAAAGATATTGTTGTTCTTGATGGACTTGATGCTGTTAGATTAAGACCAGGTATGTATATTGGAACAACTAGTTCTAGAGGCTTTCATCATATTCTTTGGGAAATTGTTGATAACGCTATTGATGAAATCTCTAATGGTTTTGGTGATACTATTAAAATCATTCTTAATAAAGATGGTAGTGCTACCGTTGAAGATAATGGTCGTGGTATCCCTGTTGATATTCACCCTACCATGAAAAAAAGTGGTGTCGAAGTTGTTTATACTACTTTACATGCTGGTGGTAAATTTAACAATGAAAACTATAAGTTTTCTGGTGGTTTACATGGCGTTGGTGCTTCTGTTACAAATGCTCTTTCTAAATGGTGTAAAGTTACTGTCAATAAGGGTGGTAAACAATATTTTATTGAATTCCATTCATTTGAAGACGAACATGGTAAAATTCATAGTGGTATTCCTGTTAAACCACTTGAATGTATCGGTACTTCTAAAACTACAGGTACTTCAGTTACTTTCTTACCTGATGAAAAAGTTTTTGGAAAACAAGAATTTAATTTTGAAACTATTATCAAGCGTGCTAGGGAATTGGCTTTTCTTAATAAAGGTCTAAAAATTTTTGTTGAAAGTAAAATTACTGGAGATAAAAGTGAATTCCATTACGAGGGTGGTATTGCAGATTTTGTTACTTATTTGGTTGAGGGGAAAAATGCTCTTTTTAAACAACCTCTTTACTTCCACGCTTCTAATAAGATATTAGATGTTGAAGTAAGCTTTATTTCTACTGATAGCTATACTGAAAATACTTTCTCTTATGTCAATAACATTCCAACTACTGAAGGTGGAATGCATGAAATTGGATTTAAAAGTGCTTTCACTAAAGTGTTTAATGATTTCGCTAGAGCAAATAATTATTTAAAAGACAAAGAACAAAATCTTTTGGGTGAAGATTTTCGCGAGGGGCTTGTTACTGTTATCAATTTAAAGATGAACAATGTCCAATTTGAAGGTCAAACTAAAACAAAACTTGGCAATCCTGAGGCGAGAGTTGAAGTTGAAAATCTCTCTATTCAAGAATTAACTAAATTGTTAGATGACAAGAAAAACCTTTCTTATGCTGAAATAATACTTGATAAGGCTAAACAAGCTGCTAAAGTTAGACTTGCTGCTAAAAAAGCTAAGGAACTTACAAGAGCAAAAAATAATGCTGAAAATTTTAACCTTGTTGGGAAACTTGCTTCTTCTACTTCTAGAGATAGATTAAAAAATGAACTTTTTATTGTCGAAGGTGATAGTGCAGGTGGTAGCGCTAAACAAGGTCGTGATAGAAGGTATCAGGCTATTCTACCTCTTAGAGGAAAACCTCTTAACGCTGAGAAAAAAAGAATTGACCAAGTTCTTGCTAATGAAGAAATTAGAACTATTATTTCTGCTTTAGATACAGGCTTTGGTGAAGATTTTGATTTATCTACTCTTAGATATAATAAAGTTATTATTCTCTCTGATGCTGACCAAGATGGCGCTCATATTAGAGCTATTCTCCTTACTTTCTTTTATCGTTATATGAAAGAACTTATTACTGATGGTCACGTTTTTATCGGTTTACCTCCTCTTTATAAAGTTTATAAAAAAGATTATGAAAAGTATGTCTATTCTGACGCTGAACTTGCCGATGCTGTTGCTTCTGCTGGTAAAGGTTATATGATTCAAAGATATAAGGGACTTGGTGAAATGAACCCTGAACAACTTTGGGAAACAACTATGGACCCTCAAAATAGAACCCTTATTCAAGTTACTATTGAAGATGCTGCACAGGCTGAAAGAATGATTACTACTTTAATGGGCGACGATATTGAAGAAAGAAAAGCTTATATACAAGAACATGCTAATTTCGATAGAGAAGATACTTTTATGCGTGATTATAAAAAATTTGATGTTTAATTTGAGGTCTTGATGAATAAAAAAAATGATGAATTTAAACCTGAAATTATTGAACCAATCGAGGGGCAAATATGTTATGACGAACTTCTTGTTCCTGAAGAAAAACAAGAGGTAAAGGAAGAAACTGCTACCGTTACTGATGGACAACTCGATTTTTGGAGTATGGATAATATTCAAGATACATCTTATGATGATTCTCCTCCAATTGAAACACAAATAAATTCATTTGATAAAAAAACAATAAATCATAACAATAATAGCAAAAAAACTCAAAAGTCGGAAAAAATTGTTGATGTTAAAGATGAAAAAGTGAGCCTAAATCAACAAATTGAAAGTGAGAACGAAGTCATGAAAAACGAAGATAATATTGAAGAAGAAAATTTAGAAAAAAATAATGATGATGGTAACTCTAATGGTGGTTCTGGTGGTGGTAACTTCGGTGGAAATGGAATACTTTTTAAACCTCTTGAAGAGGTGCTCCATGATAGTATGATTCCTTATACTGAACACGTTGTTCTTGACAGAGCTTTACCTAGAGTCGAAGATGGCTTGAAACCTGTTCAAAGAAGAATTCTCTATTCTATGCTTGAACTTGGCTTGACTCCAGATAAACCTTATCGTAAATCTGCCAG
>CANQFL010000004.1 GCA_947598785.1 uncultured Clostridia bacterium | reverse complement strand
GCAAAAGAACTTTTAGAAAGATTCAAAGAGGATGAAAACAGAAAAGATAATAAGAGCTTAATTCCTCTTTTAAATAAAGTTTTACAAGATGAAACATCAACAGTTCGTTTTATAGGTTTGACAATTCTTCAAACGGGTTACAGCGTGGGAGATGACAGAACCGTAGAAATTTTGAAAAACATTCAAAACCTTTGGAAGCAGAAAGAATTGGACAACGTGTAGCATATGATATTGAAATGATGAAAGAAGTTGGTTATTGTAGTGGTATTGAAAACTATTCTCGTTATTTTGATGGTAGAAAGCCAGGTGAAGCACCTTACACGTTAATTGATTATTTTCCAAATGATTTTTTGACAATTATTGATGAGAGCCATATGACTATACCTCAAATTCGTGCAATGTATAATGGTGATAAAGCTAGAAAAACATCTCTTGTGGATTATGGTTTTAGACTTGAAGCAGCAAAAGATAATAGACCATTGAAATTTGAAGAATTTGAAAAAAAACTAAAACAAACTATTTACGTTTCAGCTACACCTGGAAAATATGAATTAGAAAAATCTGGACAAGTGGTTGAACAAGTGATAAGACCAACTGGTTTGTTAGACCCTAAAATTGAAGTAAAACCAATCAAAAATCAAATTGAAGAATTGATGGTTGAATGTAAAAAAACTATTGAAAGAAATGCTAGAGTTCTTGTTACAACTTTAACAAAGAAAATGGCTGAAAGTTTGACCACTTATCTTGCTGATAGAGAATTTAAAGTTAAATATTTGCATAGTGAGATTGACACTATGGAAAGAGTTGAAATAATCAATGGTTTAAGACAAGGCGAATTTGATATACTTGTTGGTATTAATCTTTTACGTGAGGGGCTTGATATGCCTGAAGTTGAACTTGTTTGTATTTTAGATGCTGATAAAGAAGGCTTTTTGAGAAGTGAAGGGGCTCTTATTCAAACTATTGGTAGAGCAGCTAGAAATGCTAATGGTCATGTGATTATGTTTGCAGATACAATTACTGATAGCATGAAAAAGGCTATTGACGAAACTGAACGTAGAAGAAAAATTCAGGAAAAATATAACTTGGAGCACAATATTGTTCCAAAAACTATTATAAAAGAGATTAAAAACACTTTAGATATCAGCAAAAAAGTGTCTGATAATTCTATTTCTAAAAAAGATATTCCTAAAGAAATAGATAGATTGACTTCTATGATGAAAATCGCTTCTTCACAACTTGATTTTGAACGCGCTATTGAACTTAGAAATAAAATCAATATGCTTAAGAAAAAATTGAATAAAAAAGAACAAATCTAATTTATTTCTTCTTTATTTTCTCTTTTAAGTTTTTTAAAAATGTGATAAAATTATTTAGTCTTTAAAAGGATTTATAAAATTATGAATAACCAAATTATAATAAAAGGTGCTAGAGAAAATAATTTAAAAAATGTTAATTTGACCTTACCTAGAGATAAATTTATTGTTTTTACCGGCGTTAGTGGTTCTGGTAAATCTTCGTTGGCTTTTGGAACTATTTTTGCAGAGGGGCAGAGAAGATATATAGAAAGTTTATCATCTTATGCTAGACAATTTTTAGGTTCTGCTCAAAAGCCAGATGTAGATGTTATAGAGGGGCTTTCTCCTGCAATTTCAATTGACCAAAAAACAACTAATAGAAATCCTCGTTCTACTGTAGGAACGGTTACGGAAATTTATGATTATCTTCGTCTTTTATTTGCAAGAGTTGGAACTCCATATTGTCCTCATTGTCATAGAGAAGTTAAACAACAATCTATTGACCAAATTGTAGATTCTATTAAAGAGTTAGGCGAAGGTGCTAAAATCACCATACTTGCACCAGTAATTCGTGGACAAAAAGGACGACATGAAAAACTATTAGAAAGCCTAAAAAAAAGTGGTTATGTTCGTGTCGAAGTAGATGGAAATATCTTTACACTTGATGAAACCATTTCTTTGGATAAAAATGTTAAACATGACATTAGTGTTGTTGTTGATAGAATAACATTAAAAGAAGGGAAAGATACGCGTTTGTCTGGCAGTTTGGAAACATCACTTAAACTTGCCGATGGACTTGTCATTGTTTCTTGTGATGATAAGAGTGAACTCTATTCAACTAATTATGCTTGTCCTGAATGTGGTTGGACTTTAGAAGAAATTAGTCCAAGAATTTTCTCATTCAATGCTCCTTATGGTGCTTGTCCTAATTGTTCGGGTTTAGGGTATATTTTAGATATTGATGAGGGAATTGTTCTTAAAAATTCAGACCTTTCTATAAGTGAAGGTGCTTTCAATTCTTCGGGTTGGAGATTTGAAGAGGGCTCAATGGCAAAAGCCTATTTTTTGGCTCTATCAAAACAATACGAAATAGATTTAGATGTTCCTGTAAAAAAATTACCTAAAGATAAAATTAAACTTTTACTTTATGGCACTGGTAGTGATAAAATCTTAATTGATGTTGATAATAAATATGGAAAACATAAAGTAGAAGTTACTTTTGAAGGTATTATTAACAATTTAAGAAGAAGATATAAAGAAACTAATAGTGAATTTATTAGATTTGAAATTGGCAAGTTTATGCATGAACAAACTTGTTCTGTTTGTCATGGAAAAAGACTTAATGAATCGGCGCTATCTGTGAAAATTAATAGAAAAGATATCTTTGAATATTGTTCAAATAGTATAAGAAATCTTATACCTATATTTGAAGATTTGAAACTTAATCAGGAAAAAAGCCAAATTGCTGAACCTATTTTAAAAGAAGTGTTAGCAAGATTGAATTTCTTAAAAGATGTTGGACTTTCTTATCTTACCTTAAATCGTTCTGCAGAAAGTTTATCAGGTGGTGAAGCACAAAGAATTAGGCTTGCTACGCAAATTGGTAGTGGACTTGTTGGAGTGCTTTATATATTAGACGAACCATCTATTGGGCTTCATCAAAGAGATAACGAAAAACTTTTAAATACACTAAAAAAACTACAAAGTTTGGGAAATACTTTGATTGTTGTTGAACATGATGAAGATACAATTCGTGCTGCAGACTATTTGGTTGATGTAGGTCCATATGCTGGAATTCATGGTGGAGAGATTGTAGCTTGTGGTACAGTTGAACAGGTAATGAAAAATAAGAAGTCTATTACTGCTAAATTTTTACGTGGTGAAGAAAAAATAGAAATACCTAAGGAAAGACGAATTCCGAAAGATTTTATTGAGATTATCGGAGCAAAACAAAATAATTTAAAAGATATCGATGTAAAAATACCTACAGGAATTTTGACCTTGGTTACAGGAGTTTCTGGTGGAGGAAAGTCTAGTTTAATAAATGGAATACTTTTCCCTTACCTTTCAAATAATTTGAATAATAGTAAATTAGAATTGGGAAAATTTAAAGAAATAAAAAATATACAAGTTTTGGATAAAGTTATTAACATAGACCAAGCTCCTATTGGAAGAACTCCTAGAAGTAACCCTGCAACATATACCGGTGTTTTTACTGCTATTCGTGAATTATTTGCTTCAACACCTGAGGCAAAAGCAAGAGGTTTTTCTTCTGGTAGATTTTCATTCAATGTAAAAGGTGGACGCTGTGAAACTTGTGAGGGAGCAGGAGTAAAAGAAATTGAAATGTATTTCCTTCCAGATATTACTGTCCCTTGTGAAGTTTGTCACGGAAAGCGTTATAACAGAGAAACTTTGGAAGTTAAGTATAAAGGCAAATCAATTAGTGATGTTTTAGATATGACTGTTGAAGAAGCACTATCATTTTTTGAAAATATACCTTCAATAAAATCCAAAATTCAAGCACTTTATGATGTCGGTTTGTCATACATCAAACTTGGACAACCTGCAACTACGCTTTCAGGAGGCGAAGCGCAAAGAGTTAAATTGGCTACCGAATTATCAAGAAAAGATACAGGAAAAACAATGTATATTCTCGATGAACCTACTACAGGACTTCATATGTATGATGTGAAAAAATTGATTGCTATTTTGCAGAGACTTATTGGTAATGGCAATTCGGTAGTTGTTATTGAACATAATTTAGATGTTATAAAATGTGCAGATTATATAATTGATTTAGGACCAGAAGGTGGAGATGAAGGTGGTTTTGTTGTTGCTGTTGGAACTCCAGAAGAAATTGCAGAGTGTAAAAAAAGTTATACAGGTAAATTTTTAAAGAACATATTAAAAAATAGATAGTCAATGAAGATTGACAAAATTTAATTTAATATGATAAAATAAATTCATGAGAGTTATAAATTTATCATCAGGTAGCGATGGAAATTTAACATATATTGAAAGTGAAAATTCACGTATTATTGTGGATGATGGACTTTCATGCAAAGAAACTGAAAAACGGTTGTCTTTACTTGGTATTTCTGGAAAAGATTTAGATGGAATTGTTGTTTCTCATGAACATTCCGACCATATTAAAGGAATAAATATTTTTGGAAGCAAATATTCGCTACCTATTTACGCACATGATGAAGTTTGGTCGAATCTTTATGATAAACTTGATAAAATTGAATCAAAAAACAAAAAAATATTTACAGATACTTTTGCTATTAAGGATTTAATTGTTTCTCCTGTTGAAGTACCACATGATGTCAAATGTTTTGGCTTTTCATTTTGTGAAAATAATAAAAAAATAAGCATACTGACCGATTTGGGACATACTACGGATAAAATTTTTTATGCAATTAAAGGTAGTCAACTTGTTTATTTGGAAGCCAATCATGATATTTCAATGCTTAGAAATTGTGTTAAATATCCACTTTCATTAAAAATGAGGATTGCAGGAATGAATGGACATTTGTCCAATGATGCATCTGAAGCTATGATTGAAAAACTTGTTACAACAGGAACAAAACAAATTGTGCTTTCACATTTAAGTACAGAAAACAACACTCCTGAACTTGCTTTTAATTACATAACTTCAAAACTTTTAGATAATGGTTTGAAAGAGGGTGAAGGTTTCAAAATTGATGTAGCGTTAACAAAACCAACAACTTTATTTAAAATAAAAGGGGACTAAGTAGTCCCTTTTTATATTTTTCCACTATTGCAAAATACTTTTTTATTTTTATATTCTACATATTTAGATATTTCTTCCATAGCAACTTTATTTATTTTCCTAATGTCAAAATTTGAAGGGTCTTCTTTTAATTTTTGACGAAGAGTTGCCATATAACATAACCTAATGTCAGTATCAGTATTTATTTTATAAATATGATGTTCTACAGAAACTTTTTTTAATATATTTTCTGTTATTCCTTTTGCTCCTTTTAAATTACCACCATTTTCATTAATAATTTGAACAAAATCTTCTGGGACGCTTGATGCTCCATGTAAAACAAGTGGTGTGGTAGGAATTTTCTGTTCTATTTGCTCTAATATGTCAATACGTATTTGTGGATTGTCTTTAAATTTATATGCTCCATGACTTGTTCCAATTGCAACAGCTAAAGTGTCACAGCCTGTTTTTTCTACAAACTCTTTTGCTTTTTCTGGGTCTGTATATATATTTTTTTCTGCTTTTATATTATCTTCAATACCTGCTAAAACACCAAGTTCAGCCTCTACATAAATATTATGTTTATGTGCATAATTGACTACTTTTTTAGTCAATTTTATGTTTTCTTCAAAAGATAAAGAACTTGCATCAATCATAACACTGTCAAAACCTAAATCAACAGCCTGTTTGCAAATTTCAAAAGATTTTCCATGGTCAAGGTGTAAAAAAATAGGAATTTTATATTCTTTTTTTGCAGAATCAAAAAGTGGTCGTATATAATTTTTACCTATGTATTCAAGTGCACCTTCACTTACGGCGACTATAACAGGAGATTTACTTCGTTTACAACCTTCACAAATGGCTTTTAAAGTTTCTAAGTTAATAAAATTGTAAGCTCCGATTGAATACCCGTTTTTAAGACAATCTTTGTAATAAAATTTTAATGTTTTCATAATTCTTCCTTCTTATTAATTTTAACACATTTTTCAAAAAAAACAAACATAATGATATATTATCTAAAAAAGGAGAATAATATGAAGAAAAAATTTGTTTTAGGATTGATGATTGTCTTTTTAGGAGTTACTTTGTTTGGCTGTGGTATGTCAACTTTAAAATTAGTTCAAGACAATATGTCTGAAATTACAAAAGTTTATTATTTTGGAGAGAATGAAAACTTTGGAGCAACAATTTCATGTGGTGAAAGAGAAGAAAACTATATAATGAATGGAAAAAGTGACAAATTAGTTGATTTTTGTCTTTTAAGCGTAAAATTGAATAATGAAACTCAAAAAGAACTTATAAAAGCCAAAGTTTATATTGATGATGAAATAAATGATTGTGAACTTTTATTAAATAAAAAGAATAAGGCTTACATGATTGATTTAGAAAAGACATTAAATGGTCAAGAAAAAATATTTTTAGAGATTGATGGTCATAAACAGGAGCTTATTGCAATTTCAAATGATTTTCAAATCGATTATAATAATGCTTTAAAGATTGCGAGTGAAAATTTAGAAGATAAAATCGTTAAAGCAAAAAGTTTTGTCAATCTTAATGCAGAATGTTATCTTAGGGTTTTAGATAAAAATTCAAAAGACCTCAATGGAACTTATTGGTGTTTTTCTGTTTTTAATGTAGATGGTGAAAATTTTTCTATTATAATTTCAACAATAGATGGCTCTGTTTTCGCAAAAAGTAAATAAAAAATCAAAAAAATATTTAAAAAATATGCAACAAATTGACAAATTGCATATTTTTTTGATATCATATTTATGATGAATAATATTTATGAAAATAAAAAAGAAGTTGAAAAGGCAATAATTTTTTGTCCAATTAACAAAGAAGAAAATAAAGATTATCAATTTGCTGAAATAAGTAGATTGTGTTTTTCTGCAGGTCTTGATGTTTTAAAAATTTTTAGTCAAAGTCTTGATGCCTTTAATCGCAGAACAATTATGGGCAGTGGAAAACTTGAAGAAATAAAAGAATATTTGAAAGATAATCCTTGTGATGTTTTGGTAGTTGATTTCCAATTAACAGGTTCACAAATGCGCAATCTTGCAAATGAATTAAATATCAAAGTTTTGGATAGAATTTTGCTAATTATTGATATTTTTGCTTTGAATGCAAAGTCAAGCGAAGGAAAAATTGAAGTCAAACTTGCACAAAATAGATATTTGTTGACCAGACTTTCTTCAATGCAGGGGAGTTTTGGTAGATTTGGAGGAAAAGGGGCAGGTATGCGTGGCCCGGGTGAAACAAAAATTGAACTTGATAGGCGTAAACTTGAGAAAGAAATAATAACGCTTCAAAATGAAATCCAAAAAATTCAAAATACAAGAAAACAAAACAAAGTCTTAAGAGAAAAAAATGAAATTAAATCTGTTGTTTTGGGAGGATATACAAATGCAGGCAAAAGTTCAATTTTCAATCTCTTAACAAAAGAAAACATTTATGCTGATGATAAACTTTTTGCAACTTTAGATACAACAAGTAGAAGAATGTTTTTAGATGATAAAAATTATTGTCTATTAACTGATACAGTTGGCTTTATTAGTAAACTTCCACATGAATTAGTCGAAAGTTTTTCTTCAACTTTGGAAGAAGTTAAAAATGCTGATTTAATTTTACACGTTGTTGACGTATCAGATGAGTTTTATAGAAAAAATATAGAAATCACTAATGAAATTCTTGACGAACTTGGTGCAACAGATAAAAGAATTGTAGTTTTAAATAAAAGTGATTTATTAAAGAAACCTATTCAAATTAAAGAAAATGAGATTTTATTTAATATAAAAGATAAGAAAAATGCAGAAAAATTAAAAAATATAATAAAAGACTTATTAAGTGAATAAAAAAAGAAGTAAAAACTTCTTTTTTTAATTAAATTCGTTAATTTTTTTTAACAAAAATTCAACATCTACACCATGGACAATTGCTGCTTCTTCAATTGTTTCCATTTGACTTACTGGACAAGAAATGCAGTGCATTCCAAATCCTAAAAAAACTTCTTCTAAATTTGGATTTGATTTTAACACTTCTCCAATAGTTAAATTTTTGGTGTAGTTTGTAATTTTCGCATTTTTCTTATTGTTTGGCTTTTTTATTTGTTTTTCTGATTTCTCAGTTGTTTTCTTTTGAGTATTATTTTCTTTTTTCATATCTCACCTCTATTTATTAGTTTATCACAATCTAATATTATTGTCAAATATCTTTATATAAATAGCAAATTTAAAAAACTTTTAAACAAATATTCTATTTTAAATAATTTAGGCATAAAAAAATATAAGGCAGGTGGACAAGTGGAAAATATTTCTAAAATTGTTTTATCAAAAAGTACCGGAAAAAGAATAGGATATATTTTAGATGTTGCTATAGATTTTAAAACTATGAATAAAATCGGATATTATATTGTAGATGAAGAAAGTGAGGGGGAGTTTTTTATTGATATTTCAAACATATTGAGTATTTCTTCAGATTTTGTTGTTATTGAAAATTCTTCAGAATTGCAATATGTTTCAGAAAGAGAGGAAAGTCTTTTAGGAAAAGAAGTTATTGATTGCAATAGTTTAAGTTTGGGGTATATTAAAAAACTCTGTTTTTCTAAAAAAAGACTTGTAAAAATTATAACAGATAAATGTGAAATTTATGCTAAATATATTTCAAAAGTGGGTAAAGATATTGTCTTTGTTGATTTTAAGCGTAAAAGAAAATCTAAAAAAGAATCATATTTTCCTAAAGCTCAGTTTGATTTGCCAGTTCAAACTCAAATTACACAACTTGTAACTATACCGGAAAAAATTAGATTATCTCCTACTTATTATATTGGAAAAATTTGTGGAGAAAATATTTTTGGATATAACAATGAAAAAATTATTTTAAAAGATGAAGTTATAACAAAGAGTATTGTCGATAAGGCAAAAAGACATAATAAACTAAACCAACTATTTTTTGCTATAAAACGATAAAATTTGTTAAAAATTAATAAAAAATATATAAAAATTGCATTTTTTTTGCATTTTTTTTAATTATTTATTAAATTTTTTATTTTTTTTATTTTTTATTAATTAATTTTTTCCTATTTAAAAAATATATATTTAATTATTTATAATTAATTTTTAGTTTTCTATTCAATTTATTTGTATTTTTACCCTTGTTTGTAGTATCATAACTACAAGAGGGGAAATATGGTCAGAATTATTCCAAGAAGAACGAAAGTTAAATCTGAGTTTGTTAAAGGTGTTACCGGACTTGATTTGGTTTTAGGTCTTATTTTTGCAGCTATTGCTATTATTTTGTTTTTAGCAAACTTTGAACTACATATTTGGATTGCTATTGCTTGGTGTATTATTGCAGTGTCAATGTATTTTAAACTTGCAGATGATGTGAGATTTTATAATACTTTGGTCTTTTTACTTAGATATTCTGCACAAAAGAAGAAATTTAGTAAAAACGACAATAAGAAAAAATCTAATATCAAAGAAATGATTGCTTACGAAGGAATATATCAAGACCGTTACATCAACTTTGGCCCTTATTATGGTCAAGTTATTGAAGTTCAACCTATGTTTTTTACCCTTTTAACTGAATATTATCAAGATAATGTTATTGAAAGTTTTGCCAATGCTTTAAGACGTCTTAGTATGGACCAAACTTGTTCTATCGTAAAAATTTCAAAACCTATGATTTTGGACAGATATATACATAACGAAAATGCAAAGTATGAAGTCCTTTATGATATGCAATATGATGGACAAATTACTCAGGAAGAAATTGATGCTCGTTCACCAATTTTTGAAGAAAGAGTTTCTCTTTATGAATTTATGAATAGACAATCTAAAATTTTTAAAGACCATTTTTATATTGTCGTTTATGATAAAGATAGAGAACTTTTGGAAAATACTACTTCTGGTATGATTTCTGCTATGGCTTCATCTCTTAACCCTATAAATGCAAATTTGGTTACGGGTCAAGATTTGGTAGTGTTTTTGAAAGCTACTCTTGGTAAAGATTTTGATGAAAGAGATTTGGAAATTACTCCTATTACAGAATATATTAATTGGGCTACACCTAATAAAATAAAATTTAATATTGGACGTTTCTTTATTGATGATAATTGTTATCGTTGTTTTAATTTGACTGATTATCCTATTCAAGTTGGTAACGCTTGGGGCTCTCAATTCTTCCTTCTAGATAGAACTAAAGTTGTTATGAAATTTAATCCAATGGGAAAAATTGAAGCTGAACGTCAAATTGATAGAGCTATTATGGAAATGGAATCCAAATATTATAAAGCTGGTAGAAGCTCTACTCAAATTGAACTTAGCACCCATGTCGAAACTTTAAGAGAACTTTTGCAAAGTTTAAAAAATAATAACCAACAACTTTTTAATGTTAATACATATCTCGTTGCCGAAGATGCTGCAAAAAAAGATGTTCGTGCTATGCTTAAACAACAAGGTTTTAAATATAGTGAGTTATTCTCTAGACAAATTGATGGCTTTATTTCTTCAAACATTTCTAGGAGAGATTCTGTAAAGGGAAGCCTTAGAGGTATTCCAACTTCAACTTTGGCTGCTGCTTTTCCTTTTATTTCAAATACTCTTCAAGACCCTGATGGCATTTACATAGGGGACAATGAATATCCTGTTTTTGTCGATTTCTTTAAACGTGACAGAGAAAGAGTAAATTCAAACATGATGGTTATTGGTAAATCAGGTTCTGGTAAGAGTTATGCTACAAAAACTCTTTTAACCAATCTTGCTGCAGATAACTGTAAAATTTTCATTCTTGACCCAGAAAACGAATATCAAGATTTAACCAAAAATTTAGGTGGAAAATTTATTGATGTTGGTTCTTCTATGCATGGAATTATAAATCCTTTCCACGTTATTTCATCTTTGGAAGCATCAGAAGATGATGAAGAAGATGAAGAGGAAGATTTTGATGATTTGGGTCGTCCTATTCCAAAAAAAGAAAAAGCTGTAAAAGTTGATGACTCATTTTCTCAGCACTTACAATTCTTGGAACAATTTTTCAGAGTTATTCTTGAAGGTATTAATTCAGATGCATTTGAGGTTTTAAACTCTGTTGTTATTGATATGTATAGAAAAAAGAATATTGATTATAGAACTAATCTTGCTAAATTAAAGCCTGAAGATTATCCTACATTTGATGATTTATACAATTTGATTTTGGACAGAATTAAAACTGCTAAAGATGATTTTACTTTAAGAAATTTAATGACAGTTGAAACTTACATTAAAAAATTTGCAACAGGTGGAAGAAATAGTGCTCTTTGGAATGGTCCAACTTCTATTGAAACTAATGAAAATTTTGTTACTTTTAACTTCCAATCTCTTGTTGCTGGAAACAATGCTCAAGTTACTAATGCACAAATGCTTTTGGTATTTAGATACCTTAATAATGAAATTATAAATAACAAAGATTTCAATAAAAAATATCGTAAAAATAGAAAAATTGTTATCACTGTCGATGAAGCACATATTTTCATCAATCCAAAATACCCAATCGCTTTGGACTTTATGGCGCAAATGGCTAAACGTATCAGAAAATATGGTGGAATGCAAATTGTTATTACTCAAAATATTTCTGACTTTGTTGGTTCTGAAGAAATTAGAAGACAATCTACTGCCGTTATTAATGCTTGTCAATATTCTTTGATTTTCTCACTTTCTCCAAGTGATATCAATGACCTTGTTCAACTTTATGAAAAGTCAGGTGGTATCAATGAGGAAGAACAAAACTCTATTGTTACAGCAGGCGTTGGTCAATGCTTCTTAATAACAAGTCCAACGGCAAGAACTACTGTGCAAATCATTGCACAAGATTACGTTAAACAGTTGTTTAACTAAAAGGAAATTTATGACAAAAGTTGTAAAAAATTTCTTAATAAGTTTATCGATTTTATTTGCAATTTTATTTGCAGGTATCTTTATCACTGGCTGTGGAATTGATTACAACATTATCTCTCTTTCTTCTCAAACTCAAGTAGTTAATTTGGTTGTTTCTGATGACCCTAATAAAAGCACTCAAACTGTTTTAATAAATATTGATAATTATCAAGCTGGTTTTAGTAATAAAGTTCAAATTGAACAAAGGGGACAAGATAACGTTTTTAGTACTGAAATATCTTATCCATCTGAAAGCCAAATTAGTGTTACAATTACTGCTAAAAACGGAGGTTCTTCTCAACTTATTGTAAGAACTTTAGAGGCTTCAAAAGAATGTATTATTGATGTTAATGTCACGCAATATTCAAAAGCTATGAGTTTTTGTGGTGATGTACTTTATGTTTCTAATGATACTAAATTTATTCCTGATGCAAGTATGCTTTATTTTGATAGTCATACAACACAAAAAGATGTTTCTTATTATTTTATAAAACCTGAACAAATTGATATAAGTTTAGATACTTTGAGATACATTAATGATTTCTCTATAGATGCTCAAACAGGTGAGGGCAGTGTTATTTTGACTGATAATGCAGAAAAAAAATTGAATGCTAATCTTCAAAAGGTTGACAATATTGAATTAAAAAGTACTGAAGAAGAAAAAAATCTTTTATATATTAATTTAGATGGAGAAACTAAAGAACTTGTTGATATTTCTACTAGTCAATTTATTTCTCAAAACAGATTCTATATTTTATCTGTCTATGATTATTCAGTTAATAATGATGAATATAGTCAAATTTTGAGCTCAATTATGCCTGTTTATGCGTTACCTAATTTGTCAGTAAAATTTTCTGGAACTTATTTTGATGCTAGCAATGATTTTGATGTTGATAAACTCAACTTTACTGATATCACAAATTCAAACCAAACTATCAAAATTGTTCCAAATAACCCTGATATGACAGATTATCTTATCAAAGTTGAAATGTCTGGAATCAGTACTGATACACCAATTTCAACTGAAAAGATTAAAATGTCAAACAATATTGTTGATTTTGACCGTTATAGATATTTTGATGAATTACAGCCTGAAAATAGCAATGTCTTTTTCTGGAAAATATCACAAAATTCTCAAAGACAAAATTCTATTCAATTGGGTTTAAATATTTTTTATGAAGTTGCTAAAGAAATAAAAGATGTTAGTGTTAATAAACCTCAGTATTTTAATGTTGAAATTCAAATTGCTGCTTATGACATTATGGTAAATTCTTCTCTAGAACCTAAAATAAAATTATATAATGTTTATAGAGAAAATACTTATGGCTATGAGGATATGTTTGTTGATGTTTTATCTAATTATGGTACATATCCTGATTTTGATGGTATCTATTTCGATTTCTCTGATTATTCTGATATTTTAGATATTACCTATGATGGAAATAAAGTTATCAGTGGAAATAAACAAAATTTATATCAAGATTGGTCACAACCTTTTAGAATACGCACTATGAGGTCCACGACACCTAGAATTGCAAATGTAAGAATTTATATTGTAAGTGATATAATTCCTAAAAATGTTGATAATTTTGTTGATGTCGAAATTGAAATTGTCGCTGGTGCTAGCGAAATTATTGTTAAAGATGATTACAAAGATGAAAACGGAAGTTATCATTTCTATTTAGATTCAGATGCTGGAAGAAAATCTTTAAATAATCATATTTATACAATCAATGAATTTGACAGTGTTTCTATCAATTATATCAGAGGTGACGATGTAGTTGGTTTTAGTTTGCCTTCTGGTGGACTCCCTTACATCTACAATGTTGATGAAAATAGATATTATTTGAATTTCAATGTCACTCCACGAAGAATTGGAAGAGGATATTATGATATCGTTTTGGGAAATGGTATTACTTTACCAAATGTTATTTTTGAATGTAGAAAGACATTAAGCGCAAGTTCAACATATGTTCAAATGAGCAACCAGGGTAATGGTGCTGTTACTAGTGTCAATTTTTCTAAATCGCATGAAAACATTGGTTTTGAAGATGTGTTAGATATAGAAATATTAAATCCATCAACAAAAGACAGTATTGTTTTTGGAAATACTGCAAGTTTTGCTATTTTTTCAAATGCAACTATAATTGAAGAAATGCGTTTAAATAATAACGAACATATTACTTCTTCTAGAAATAATAACATATTTACAATTACTACTAGAGAAAGCAATGGAGATACTATTGGAACTATTATTCTTCATGGCATAGTTATTAGTGACTTTAAACCAAGCAATGAGGCTTTAACAACTCTTACTATAACGGTAAATATTCATACTTATTCACTTATTTCTGAATTCTATTTAAAAAATGGTAATAATTTTGCTTATTCAAATACTGTTTATTATGGTTCTGAAAATATTAGTGAAAGTGATAAATCTATAAATTTTACTGCTGAAGCAAACTACAATCTTTCAAGAGGTTTTTATCAATATTATTTTGATGAAGATAGTATTAAAACTATCTATGAAAATATCATAACAAAAGTACCACAAAATGATGTTTATAGATATACTATTTCTAAAAATTCAAATTTAATTAAAAGTAAACTTGTAAGAGAAAATTATAACGAAAAATTTATTTATTTCAACGCTATGAATATTAGTAGAAATTCTATCTCTACTTATCTTAATGTTAAGATTAAAAACCTTAAAGAAGCAAGTGATGAATATTCTGTTATCATTGAAATTCAAGATGGATTAATCTTTTATATTGATAAGGGGACACAAACCTTTGGAGATTATGAAGTAAATTTTGAAAACAACATTTTCCAAATTGGCGCTAATAATGGTAGCTTTGATTTTGATACTTTTAGATTTGTTGCCGATGAAAATGGTGATACTATTATTTTAAGTGCTTCTCTTAGACAAGAAGACTCTACAAAGCATTATGACGCAACTATAGTTCCTCAAAGATATATTGATATATCTAGCATTTCTCTTGTTTCAGGGCAAAATAATTTAGATTTTACTATTGATGATGAGGATTTGACTCAATATATCAGTGTTTATGTTAATCCTATTAATGCAACAGCCAATGTCAATGGAAAAATTACTATCAAAGTTGAATACGTGCCTAACGATGATAATGTTTATTCTAGAAATATGCTAAAAACTCTACAAATTGATTACTCTCAACATTCAAGTGGCATATATACCATACCTATTTCTTGCAAAGATTTTTATGATACATACAAAACGGAATTAGTTACTCTTGAAAATGTTGATTTAAGTGGTCGTTTGTTCATCTATCCAACAGAATGGGGAAATTCTTATACTAATTTAAAGGGGCATAACCCAATTCCTATTAATTATCAATTTAGGAATGGTTCTAGAACAAATCCTTATGTTTTGGAAACTGCTCAAGATGTTTTAGATATCAATTCTAGTATAACAAAATTATCAAGCCATTATGTTGTTCGTGGCATTATTGATATGAGTTCTGTTTCAAATGCCCTTCCTATAGGAATTTTGAATATTGGAAATACCTATAATGTTGTAGGCTTCAGTGGAAGTATTGTTGGTGAAAATTCTTTATCTCAAATTATTAATATCAATATTTGGAATAATTTGGATAATAATACTTCCAATTTTAGTGTTGCTATAAATGGAAATGATGGTTTAAATACTCTCTATGCAGGTTTGTTTGCAAGAATAAATGCTAGAAATTTAACAGGAGAAACTTATCCATCTATTGAAAATATATCTTTTTCAGGTTCTATAAATGGTCTTTATATTTCTGATAAACAAATTGCTTATGTTGGAATTTTAAGTAGTATTAATGATGACAATTTAACTAATATTGGTGTTACTGTTAGACAATCTAACATTTATGTTAATAGCTCTTGCACACTATATTATGGTGGAATTGCTGGTGTTAACTATGGAAATATTACTCAAGATTTTACACAATATGAAAAAGATGGAAAATATGATGGTCAATCAACAAAAATTTTGGCTTATTATGAGGATAATTTATTAATTAACACTATTAATGATGGAACTGCTGGGGCAACTAATGTCTATGCTGGTGGTGTTGTTGGTGTTACAAGTGGAAATATTGTTAGAATTGGCGCTAATTCAACATCTCTTCAACTTTTTGGCTATTCGGGTTATTCTGCTTATACTCAAATTACAGTTAAAGGTGATACAAGTTTTGGTAATATCGAGCTTGGTGGTATTGCTGGCGTTATATCGTTTGTTGATAGTTCAAATACTGTCATTCCTTATAATCGAGATAGAGTCAACCCTTCTAATCCTATTTATATTACAGGTCTTTTGATTGGTGGTTTAGTTGATTCTATTGGTATTAATAGTAGAAGTGAATCTAATTTTAGTGGCGTTGGTGGTATTGCTGGTCTTGTAGATACATTAAATAGAAGAGATATTTTTATATATTCAAATACTGTTAGAACATTTATTAGAGGATATAATAGTGTTGGTGCAATTATTGGCTTTGAAAATGACCCAGATTATGGATATCACGTAAGATATAAAAACGATGAAGGGGCTTCATCATATAATTCTATTCAAGCTATTGATGATGGTAGAGGCGTTTATCAAAGTGCCATGATTATAAGACAAAATCCTGATAATTCTTTGGCTTCTACATTTGACACGTTTGATAAAACTGATTTTGGTTATATTGATTTAGAAAATTCTTTGCAAAATAAATATCAAGAAGCTTATTTTATAGCAGTTGGAAATGGTGTAAGAACTGACTTTTCAGATTATGGTTTTAACATTATATCCTATGTAAATCGTGGCGATGTAATCTCTTTTTCGGGCAATATTGCTTCGTCTAATGTTTCTACAGAAAGGTATTACGGCAATTATTTAATTGTTAATTATAACCTTGGTACTGGTGCTGCAAATGGACTTTTAGCTTTTACTTTTAAATGGAATGAAGTTGTCCTTGATTTTGGCGCTGGCAGTGAATTTAGATTAAAGACTGAAGACGGTGAATATAGTGATGTATTCTTTATGTATTACTTTGATGTTGAAGGGTTTGCTAGAAAAACTGATAACAATATTTCTGCTCAGGATTCTATAGAAAATTTGAATTATATTACTACTAATTCTGATTTCCACCCTTTCAAAAATGATGCAGCAAGTAATGGAAATTTCACAATCTCATCACTAACTTCTTCTATTTTAACTATTGATTTGTATGGTAATTTTATTGTTAAGGGGACTGGTTTAGCAATTATAAAAATATCTAGTTTGCTTAATGTTGTAAATTCTAAAACAATTTATGTTTTTGTAGTGAATTATTTTAATAAAGATGTTTCTTCTTCTATTTTCTTTAATTCAAATAGTCCTAACAGTGACAGAATTGTTAATGGTGGAAGTTATAATGTACGTGGAAATAATGGTACGAAATTCTATCTCAATCCTGACTATACCTATTCAGGTATTGCCTCTGATGGCAAGGAATTTACTATTACTTATGAAGGTCAATTATACTATAATGGTGTTGAATATATTTTAAGTCCTAATACAGAACTTTCTATTAGCGCTAAGTTAAATGGTGATGACAACAGTGGTTTCTCTGGATTTCAAATTGATAACCAAACTATTATCTTCACAAAAGATAGTGAAAATGCTAGTGAGGGGAATATAGATAAATATAATATTGTGCCTGTTCTAAAAATCACCATTGGCGATACAACCTATTATTATTATCTTTCTGACGAAAGTGGTTCTAATATTTCATTGGTTTATCATGAATATGCTTCTTCTATAAGGGCAAAATCTACAAAAAGAGTTTTTCAAACAAATGAAACCTTTAAAGAATCAATATATGTTAATTCAACAAATCCAAATGAATTACTATTTTATCAAATTTTTAGGGTTGAAAATGGTAACAATTTCTTAATTCAAGATAAATTGCCTTCTGACGAACAATTATCACAAATTCAATCTTATGATGACTGGATTGATTTTATAAATGATAACAGAGTTGTCAAAAATGGCGTTGTTGATTATAGTCTTTTTGATTTATATTTCTCTCAACCTCAAAACAACAATTTTGATTTTGAATGTAGTGTAAATAAAAATAGTTCAGCTTATAAAAATCGTGAAGTTATTACTTTGGCCGGAGATAAATTTCAAAATATCTATGGAGAATATATATTTACTTTCTATTCTAGTGAAAGAAACCAAGGTGATAGTCCTGCTAAATATTCTATTAGAGTGTTCCTTGAAGAAGCAGAATTAAAATATGTTGGAATTAACAACTTTTCTAATATAAATGATATTTCTGTTGTCTCTGAAGTCATTGTTCCTTCTCAAAGAGGTCTTTTTGAAATTTCGTTAGACCCTGTTGAGTCAATTTTTGATGTGTTCACTATCTCAAATAACGCTATAAATTATAACCAAGGTGCTTCTGAATTGACATTCTCTTTCGCTTATGAAAGAAATGTAAATGGTGTGATTGATTATTCTTATGTTGATGCTGCAACTTTTGGCTCTTATCGAAATGGCTCTTTCTCATTTACTTATACTCAAATGATGAATTATTTGAATAGTTTAAATAATGTTGATAATGTTAGTGTTGTCTATCGCAGTAAGATTTTTATAGCATATTATATGCCTGCTCTAAATGTTGCTGATAATACTTCTGTAGGAATTGATGTCACAATTACTCATGGAAATGAAGGTAAATCAGTTTATAAACTTGAGAAAGTTTATTACACAAAACTTGGAAGTTATGCTAAGTTATCTATTAAAAATAAAGAAAATGTTGATGACATCTATTATGTTGCTAGAGGTATGAATTATGATGTCGTTTTAGATTATTTCGGTTTTGATAGCAATCAAATTGAATATACTTCTTCTGATAATAGCATTGCTGAAATTAGAAAACTAAGTGATGGCAGCCCTTATCTTTGGGTTACACCATCTAGCTTCTTATATCCTGAAGATGAAAAAGGAAAAGCAATTACTATTAATGTTGATGCAAGAAAAATTGTTGATAATCAAGTTGTTAGCTCTCATTTTGAAATGAAACTTTATGTAATGGAATATGTTGTTAACTATCATTATGTTGATGGGGTTTATGAAGATATTGTTGTCGGAATGAATAATGGAATTATTAGTATAGCAATAGGTAATCCTTACAATTTGGAATTTAATATAAGAAAATATATAGAATACAATTCTTCCATAACTTCAATAAATCAATCTGTTGAATCTTTTATTAATGATATGACACAAAAAATTACTTGGAAAATCTATGAACAAGGGAAAACTACTCAAGTTCTTTCTTTGAATAAAGAAATTAGGTCAGATTATTTCCTTATTAATGGTTTAACTTTTATACCATTAAGAATATATAGCCCAGAAAATGATATTTATCATCTTTCTGCTGAAGCGAATTACATTATGAAAGGTGGGAGATATATTTATACTGATAACAAAGTAGGTACTGATAGGGTCTATACAGAATTTACTTTTGATGTTCATGAACAAAGCACTGAAGAAAGTCCTTTGCCTATTGAAACTTATGATGATTTTATCTCTATGAGCGCTGGTCAATGGTATATTCTATTGAATAATATTACTTTGCCTAGTTATGAATATTCTATAGAACATGACGAAGAGGAATTTAAACCTATTAAAACAAGAATTGCTGGTTTAGATGGTAATGGCTATAATATTGTATATAGTGGTCAATATCATATGACAGGACTTTCAGATGTTGGTGTGTTTGAAAAAGTTTATTCAGATATGATTATTAAAAATGTTTCAATTAAACTTGAAAGTAATGTTACAACTATCTTCATGAATAGCGAAACTTTTAATGTGGGACTTTTAACTTCTTCTAATGAAGGGGTTATAACAAATTGTTCTGTCAGTGCTTCTAATTCAAATAATTCATTGTCTGTTGTTTGCAGCGAAACTGCAACTAATAGTTATGTCGCTGGATTGGTCGCTTCAAACTTGGGTGTTATCACAAATTCACGTTCAAGTTTGAACATATCTACAACTGTAAATCTTTCTGGCCTTGTTGGCGTAAACTCTGGAAAAATTGTTTCTTCTTATTATCGTGGTGCTAGTTTGGAAAATACAACCAACTCAATCTCAAACAGTACTGCTGGATTAGTAATAAGCAACAGTGGTGAAATTTACACTTCTTATGTAAGTGGTGATTTTAATAGAGATTATGTTTATTATAATGGAACTTCTAATCGAATTCTCTCTAAAAGCAATGTTTCTGGTTTTGTTTATGAAAATAGTGGGGAAATCTCAGATTGTTATTCTAATATATATCTAAAAGAAAATGGTGCATCGGTTGCAGGTTTTGTATCTCAAAACTCAGGACTAGTTGAAAGATGTTTTTCATTGTGTGTATTAGATAACAATAGTGATGACTGTTTCGGTTTTGCAAGACAAAATAGTATTCTTACTGAAGATGGTGATGATAATGGTGGAGTTATCAAAGATGCATTTTATCTTGAAGATAAAGATGAAAAAATTAATGTAAGTATTGGAAGATTGGAAGAAAATCAAAATACAGGAATCAAACCTATTAGTCTAAGACAATTTATTAGGGGTGATGCATCTGATGATTTTGATGAACTCTTTAAAAATTACATATATTCAAATAATAGAAACATCAATTCAATTTGGTTCTATAATAATTCAAATGGAGATGGTTTTCCTGACGAAGTATTCAATACAAGACTTGAACTTGTTGCTCCAAACATTATTGCTTATTCACATAGAAGATTAGATAGTATTACAACTGTTGTTGATAGTAATGGTGCTGAAAATGTTGTTTATAATTATGTTATAGAAAGAGATTGTGACGCTTTAGGTTCTCTTACAAACCCTATTTTAATTGAAAATTCTATTAATTTAGAAAAATATATTATTCAAGAAAATAATTATAATAATTTTAATAATAAATATTATAGACTTATTTCTGACATAAATTATGGCGAAGATTCTAATGAAATCAATAGTGCTTTGTTTAATACTCGTTTCGGTGGGTATTTTGAAGGTAACTTTATGGAAATTTCTGGAATTAGATTAATTTCTAATATCGAAACCACTTATGCAGGTATGTTTGCTGAAATTGAAGGCGTTGATGTTAATTCTATTGGAACTGTTATGAATTTAACCATTGCTCCTAATGAAGTTAATTTTGCAAATGCTAATGTTGTTGGTACTTTGGCTGGTAGATTAAATGGTGGAAAAATTTATAATGTAAATGTTATTAATGATAGTGACGATAGTGGAGTTCAAGGTGGCAATATCGTTGGTGGTGTTGTCGGTTTGACAACTGGCAATTTTGATATCGTCAACATCAATTCTCAAATGAATACAAAGGCTAGATTTAGAGTTACAGGTAGTTCAAGTAATGAATTCGATGCTAGCCAATATGGCTATAATGATTATTCTTTTGCTGGTTCTTTAGTTGGAGTTCTAAGTGGACGTGGAACATTAAATAAATCTTCTTTAAACTCTGCAGTAAAAGTTTCGGGTGGTAAAGTTGGTTTGATGTTTGGTCTTGTCGATTCTAACGTCAATGTTAAAAATTTGAATGTTGATTTGACTGAGCTTGAAGCTAATATCATTTCTTCTCAATTTGCTGGACTTGTAGTTGGTGAAACTAAGGGTATTATCGAGAATGTTGAGGTAATTGGAAATTTATCACAAACTAATACTTTTAGCCTATCTTCATTAGTTCCTTCTGCCATCGGTGGTTTTGCTGGACTTATTAGTGGTGGACAAGTAAATAATGTAAATGTAAGTTCTTTAACTATTGAAACAAGTACAATCTCAACATCTCAAGATAGAAATAATATAATACCTAATATTGGTGGTTTAGCAGGGTTTGTTTCAGCTAGTGCAATGATAAACGATATTGATGTTCATGACATAACTATAGTTGGCTATAAATATGTCGGTGGAATTATAGGTAATATTGACATTAGTGGAAATTATGCCGGTATCATATATTTCAATAATATTTCATTAACAAATGCTTCTCTTATTATCTATGGAATTAAGGTGCAGGCTACAGGAGTAGGTGGACTTGCTGGTGCTGTTTGTAATGAAGCAACAATTTCAATTACTACAGATGAAGGAAGTGAAATTGTTAATAAGATTGAATATGAACTTACAATGAATGTCAATGTCTATAAAAATTCAAATAGTTCGTTTAGTATTGGACCTATTATAGGTGAAAATAATAGCAGTTCAGCTCATGAAATTAATAATGTTCAAGCTAAAATGTCTTGTGTAACTGACGGTATTTCAATTATTGATGTTACTTCTAATGATGATAAAGCTGAAAATATAAAGATTGATAGTGAGGGGAACTTTGAACATAAGGTTACTACTGGTTCTCCTAAAACAGTGATTAAAACTTCAACTTTAAATAGTCAAAATTCTACTTTCGTTTGCGATTTAACATTCAATATTAACGCTGACCTAAATATTGTTTTTACATTTATCAAAAAAAATGAAGTTATAACGCCTTAGTTGCAATTTGTATAAATTTTTAAAATTTGTCAAAAATTTTTAAAAAAGTGTTGACTTTTTAATTAATCTTTTGTATAATGAATTAGTTAATTAGCGCTATGATAGAAAATATTTGCCTGTTTTAACTTAAAATAAAGGTTTTTTGGTGGATTTTGTCCTCCAAAGGGCCTTTTTTAAAATTTTTTAGGAGTTGTTTTATGTCAAATAACATCATGAAAAAACAAAAATTTGGAAAAACTGAAAGATATACCTTTGCACAACTCAAAGATTATATCGATATTCCACCTCTTCTTGAGATTCAAAGACAATCTTATGATGATTTCATTAATAATGGAATTAAAGAAGTTTTAGATGAATTTTCACCTATTATAGATTATTCTGGAAAGGCGAAATTATATTTCCTAGAACCTATTTTAGATGTTAAACCTAAATATGATAAAAAGGAGTGCAAAAGAAGAAGTGCTACTTATTCTATTCCACTCAATGTTAAAACTCGTTTTGTTGTTGAAGAAACAGGTCAGGCTGTTGAAGATGTTGTTTTCTTAGGAGATATCCCTTATATGACTGAGGACTGCTCTTTCATTTTTAATGGCGTAGAAAGAGTTGTTGTTAATCAAATTATTAAATCTCCTAATTATTATCTTTTAAGAGATAAACAAAGGGATAATACCACTCTTCATGGACAAATCATTCCTAAAAGAGGTATGTATATTGAATTTGAACAGGGTGCTAATGAAGTTTTAAAAGTCGTTCTTGATAGAAGACATAAAATTACATTAGGTCTTTTCTTAAAATGTTTTGGATATACTGCAGATGAAATTTTAAAACTTTTTGGTAATCATAGACTTATCAAAAATGTTCTTGAAAAGGAAACTCAAAATACTCAAGAAGAAGCTTTGCTTGAATTTGCTCGTAAAACTAGACCTGCTGATGTTCCTTCTGCTGAAACTACTAGAAGTTATTTGAACCTTTGGTTCTTTAGTGAACAATGGTATAATCTCTCAAGAGTGGGACGTTATAACTTAAATAAAAAACTTTCTCTCGCTAGAAGAATTGAAGGACATATTTTAGCAGAAGATGTTGTTTCTCCTGATGGCGAACTTATCGCTAAAGCAGGGGCAGTTGCTGATGCTGATGTTTGTAGAAAAATTAAAGCAACTGGAGTTAATGAGGCTTGGATTCAACTTACTGATAAAAAATATTTAATGCGTGGAAACAATCGTGTTAAACTTTCTGATATTTTCCCTTGTGATGAAAAAAGCTTAGGTGTTTTAGAAGATGTTTACTATCCTGTACTTGTTGAAATATTAAAAGATAACAAAACAAAAGAAAAGAGAATGCAAGCTATCAAAGAACACGCTAAAGACCTTATGGTAACTACTCTTACCATGGACGATATTCTCGCTTCTATGAGTATGTATCTTGATGTTTTAGAAGATATTTGTGGTACAGATAAAATCGAACACCTCTCTAACAAGAGAATTGCTACTGTTGGAGAACTTTTCTATGACCATTTCCGTTCTGGTGTTACTAAACTTGTTTCAAATGTGAGAGAAACTTTGCAAGGTAAAGAACTTTCTGAAGTTACTCCAAGACAAATTATCAATCCTAAAGCTATTAATAGGGCTCTTCGTGATTTTGTTGCTTCTTCTCAGCTTTCTCAACTTATGGACCAAGTTAACCCTCTTTCTGGTATTACACAAAAACGCCGTGTTTCTGCCGTTGGACCTGGTGGTATCAAAAAAGAAAGAGCTGATGCTGAAGTTCGTGATATTCATTACACTAACTATGGCAGAATTTGCCCTATTGAAACTCCAGAAGGACAAGCTATTGGTCTTGTTAATACTTTGACAAGTTATGCTAAAATTAATGAATATGGATTTATTGAAACTCCTTATAGAAGAGTTGATAAAACTACTGGTAAGGTTTCTGATAAATGCGAATATTTCATGGCTGATATTGAAGATGAAGCTTATATTGCTCAAGCTACTGAACCTCTTGATGAAGAAGGTAGATTTATTAATAAAAGAGTTATGTGTCGTCATAAAGACTACGCTTTGGAAGTTCCAGCAAGTCAAGTTGATTTAGTTGATGCTTCTCCTAGACAATTTATTTCTGTTGCTACTTCTCTCATTCCTTTTGTTAATAGCAATGAAGCTAACAGAGCTCTTATGGGAGCAAACATGCAAAGACAAGCTGTTCCTCTTCTTCGTTCAGAAGCTCCTATCGTTGGAACAGGTATGGAACATATTGTTGCTCATGACTGTGGTTATACTACTCTTGCAAAAGAAGACGGCGAGGTAGTTTATGTTAGTGCCGATGAAGTTCGTGTTAAAAATATTAATGGAAATATTGATATTTACAACCTTATTAAATTTGACAAAACTAATGATGAAACTTGCTTTAATCAAAAACCTTGTGTTGTAAAAGGTGAAAAGGTAAAGAAAGGTGAAGTTATTATCGATGGTTATTCTACTGATAATGGCGAACTTGCTCTTGGAAAAAATGTCCTTGTAGGTTACATGAACTGGGAAGGATATAACTATGAAGACGCTATTCTTATTAATGAAAGATTAGTTAAAGAAGACGTATTTACTTCTATTTGTTTAAAAGTTGAAGAACTTAAATGTAGAACTACTAAATTAGGTGATGAACAAATCACTAGAGATATTCCTAACCTCGGTGAAGATGCGTTAAAAAATTTAGATGAAAACGGAATTATTCGTATCGGTGCAGAAGTTAGACCAGGCGATATCTTAGTTGGTAAAGTTACTCCTAAAGGCGAAACCGAACTTTCTCCTGAAGAAAGATTGCTTCGTGCTATCTTTGGCGAAAAAGCTAGAGAAGTTCGTGATACTTCTCTTCGTGTTCAACATGGTAAGGGTGGTGTTATCGTTGATGTTCAAGTGTTCAGTCGTGAAAATAAAGATGAACTTGAACCTGGCGTTAACCAACTTGTTAAAGTTTTTATTGCTCAAAAGAGAAAGTTATCTGTCGGCGATAAAATGAGTGGTCGTTATGGTAACAAGGGCTGTATTTCAATCGTTATGCCTGAAGCTGATATGCCTTTCATGGCAAATGGTCGTCCTCTTGATATCATTCTCAACCCTCTTGGTGTCCCTTCTCGTATGAATTTGGGACAAGTACTTGAAGTTCATTTGGGACTTTTGGCTGGTTCTCTTGGCTGGAAAGTTGCTACTCCATCTTTTGATGGCGCAGACGCTGAAAAAATCCAACAATTATTAAAAGAAAATAATTTCCCTGAAAATGGTAAAGTTCAACTTTACGATGGAAGAACTGGTGAACCTTTTGAAAATAAAACTACTATCGGAATGAAATATATGCTTAAACTTAACCATATGGTTGATAGTAAAATCCATGCTCGTTCAATTGGACCTTATTCTCTTATTACTCAACAACCTCTTGGTGGTAAAGCATTGTTTGGTGGTCAGAGATTTGGTGAAATGGAAGTTTGGGCTCTTGAAGCATACGGAGCATCTCATGTACTTCAAGAAATGCTTACAGTTAAATCAGATGATGTTGTTGGAAGAGTTAAAACTTTTGAAAGCATTGTTAAGGGGCTTCCTATTGCTGAACCAGGTATCCCTGAATCATTTAAAGTGTTAGTTAAAGAATTACAAGCTCTCGCTCTTGATGTCAAGATTTTAACTGAAAATGATGAAGAAATTGAACTTCCTGAATTATCACAAGATGAACAAGATAAGATAAGTCTTGATAATGAAGTTGAAAAGGATTTAAATAAAGTTACTCTTGATATCGATGATATGCTTACTGAAAGTGCTCTTGAAACTGATGAAAAAACTGAAATTCAAAAAGAAATTGATGAAGAAACTGCTATGCCTGCAAGTATGGACGAAATGGATTTATTTGATGATTTCGGCGATTTTGATGAGTAACATAACGCTTCAAATGAGAAGCAAAACATACAAAGACTTTTAAATAATTTGCCACATTGGCTAAGGAGATAAGGAATGTTTGAATTAAACAACTTTGAAAAAATTAAAATTGGAATTGCAAGTCCAGAAAAAATCAGAGAATGGTCTCATGGTGAGGTTACAAAACCTGAAACCATTAACTATCGTACTCAAAAACCTGAAAAAGATGGTCTTTTCTGTGAAAAAATTTTTGGACCTAAAAAAGATTGGGAATGTCATTGTGGTAAGTATAAAAGAATACGTTACCGTGGGGTCGTTTGCGATAAGTGTGGTGTTGAGGTAACTCGCAGTAAAGTTCGTCGTGAAAGAATGGGTCATATTGAACTCGCAGCTCCTGTTACTCATATTTGGTATTTCCGTTCTGTTCCTTCAAGAATTGGTATTCTTCTTGACCTTACACCAAAAACTTTGGAACAAGTTGTTTATTATATCAATTATATAGTTACAGACCCTAAAAATACAGATTTGGAATACAGACAAATTCTTAACGATAAAGAATATCGTGACGCTATTGAAAAATATGGCTATGGTAGTTTTGATGCTGGTATGGGAGCAGAAGCTATAAAAACTCTTCTTTCTCATGTTGACCTTGATAAAGAAAGTGAAGCTCTTAGAGAAGAAATTAAAATTTCTAAAGGTCAAAGAAAAATTAAAGCTGCAAAGAAACTTGATGTTGTTGAAAGTTTTAGAAAAAGTGGAAATAAGCCTACTTGGATGGTTCTTGACTGTATTCCTGTCATTCCACCTGACCTTCGTCCTATGGTTCCACTTGATGGTGGAAGATATGCTACTTCTGACCTTAATGATTTATATCGCCGTGTTATTAACAGAAACAATAGATTGAAAAAATTAATGGAACTTGGAGCTCCTGATGTTATCATTAGAAACGAAAAAAGAATGCTTCAAGAAGCTGTTGACAATCTTATTGATAACGGTAAACGTGGAAAACCTGTTCAAGGTTCTAAACAAAGAGATTTGAAATCTCTTACTGCTATGCTTGGTGGTAAACAAGGACGTTTTAGACAAAATCTTCTTGGTAAACGTGTTGATTATTCTGGACGTTCTGTTATCGTTGTTGGACCTGAACTTAAAATGTATCAATGTGGTTTACCTAAAGAAATGGCTCTTGAACTTTTCAAACCATTTATAATTAATAGATTAATTGATATGAATCAATCTAATAATATCAAAAGCGCTAAAAGAATGATTGAAAGAGAAAAACCAATCGTTTGGGACGTTCTTGCTGATGTTATTAAAGACCATCCTGTGCTTTTGAACCGTGCACCAACTCTTCATAGATTATCTGTTCAAGCATTTGAACCTGTCCTTGTTGAAGGAAAAGCTATTAAACTTCATCCATCTGTTTGTGCTGCGTTTAACGCTGACTTCGATGGTGACCAAATGCCTGTTCACGTTCCACTTTCTATTGATGCTAGAACTGAAGCTAGAACTTTAATGCTTGCTTCTAACAATATTTTAAAACTTTCTGATGGTGAACCAATCGTAACACCTGCTCAGGACGTTGTCCTTGGTTGTTATTACTTGACTTTAATTAAGCCAGGTGCTAAGGGAGAAGGTGGCTTATTTAGTTCTAAAAATGAAGTTATTTATGCTTATCAAACTAAAAATCTTGATTTACAAGCAGAAATTACTGTTAGACTTTCTAAAGAAGTTGATGGTAAGACTTACACTAAGAGAATTAAAACATCTGTAGGTAGAATCTTATTTAATAATATTATTCCTCAAAATTTGGGCTATGTTGATAGAAGCAATCCAGATAATATTTGCGATTTGGAAATCAATAAGCCTGTAATGAAAAAAGAACTTAAAAAGATTGTTGCTGATTGTTATGATAAATTTGGAACTACAGAATGTTCTAAACTTGTAGATAGATTAAAAGATATTGGTTATAAATATTCAACTCTCGCTTCAATTTCTGTTAACATTTATGATATTCAAGAACCTGAAGAAAAGAAACAAATTTTGAAAGATGCTGAAGAAAAAGTTCTTGAAAATGAAAAATTATTGCGTCGTGGCCTTATCACACAAGATGAAAAAGTTAATGAAAACGTTATAATTTGGAATGAAGCTGTTAATGAAGTTCAAAATGCCGTTGTAAAACATTTGGATACTTTCAATCCATTCAGTTTAATGGTTCTTTCTGGGGCTCGTGGTAATAACACTCAGTTAAACCAAGACTGTGGTCTTATTGGTATTAAAGCTACTGCTTCTGGTCAAAAAAATGATACTCCTATTAAATCATCTTTTAAATCTGGACTTAGCCCTATTGAATATTTCATCAACTCTCGTGGTTCTCGTAAAGGTTTGTCAGATACTGCTCTTAAGACTGCTGACTCTGGTTACCTTACAAGAAGACTTGTTGATATTGCTCAAGATGTTGTCATTACATCTGAAGACTGTTTTGCAGATGCTGGTGAAAATGTTAAAGGTGTTATAGTTTCTGACCTTGTTTCTGATGGTTTTGTTATTGAAGGACTTGAAGAAAGAATTTATGGTAGATTTGCAGTAGATAATGTCATCGACCCTAAAACAAAAGAAGTCATTGTTCCAGCCAATACAATGATTTCAAAAGAACAAGCTCAACAAATTGTCAAAGCAGGTATTAAGGAAGTTAACATTCGTTCTCTTATTACTTGCCGTTGCAAGCATGGTGTTTGTGCTAAATGTTATGGAAGAAATTTAGCTGGAAAAGATGTTGTTACACTTGGCGAAGCTGTTGGAATTATTGCAGCTCAATCAATTGGTGAACCAGGTACTCAGCTTACTATGAGAACTTTCCATACTGGTGGTGCTGCTGTTGCTGCTGATATTACTCAAGGTCTTCCTCGTGTCGAAGAAATTTTTGAAGCTAGACGTCCAAAAGGAGAATGTTTACTTTCTGAAGTTTCAGGTAAAGTAAAAATCAAGGAAGATGCTAAAAATTATTATATTACCATTGTAACTGGTGAAGGCGATATTGATTATGAAGTTAGAAAACCTGCTGTTCTGAAAGTTAAAAATGGTGAAAATGTTGAACCTGGAACTCAAATAACTGCAGGTGCTATCAATCCTGCTGACTTACTTGTTACTAAAGGTTTAAAAGGTTTACAACAATATTTGTTGTCTGAAGTTATTTCTGTTTATCGTGGACAAGATGTTAAGGTTAATGATAAACATATTGAAATTATTATTAGACAAATGCTTAAAAAAGTTAAAATTGAAGATAGTGGTGATACAAATCTTTTATCAGGTGAAATCGTTGATATTTCTCGTTGTGAGGAAGAAAATGAAAAAGTACTTGCTAAAGGTGGTAAACCTGCTATTGCTAGAAGAATTTTACTTGGTATCACAAAAGCTTCACTTTCTACTGAATCATTCCTTTCAGCTTCTTCATTCCAGGAAACTTCAAGAGTATTAACAGATGCAGCTTTAAAGGGAAAAGTTGATAATCTCGTTGGTATTAAAGAAAATGTTATTATAGGTAAACTTATTCCTGCTGGTACAGGTCTTAAGAAATATAGAACAGTTGTTCCTGTGAAAGTTGAAAGAGAAGAATTTGTTGCTGAATAAAAAAGACTTTTTATAAAGTCTTTTTTTTTATGTATTTTTATCATTTCATAATGCAAAATATAATATAGGAGGGATAATGGCTTATTATAAGGGAGCTTTAAGTTTTGGTTTGGTTTATATACCTATTTCTTTAAGTGCTAGCATAAAAGAAAATGATATTGGATTTAATATGATAGAAAAAAATACTATGTCTAGAGTTAAATATAAAAAAACTTGTGTTGATTGTGATGATAAAGAAGTTAAAAATGAAGATATAGTAAAAGGATATCAATATGAAAAAGGAAAATATGTGATATTTACAGATAAAGATTTTGAAAAAATTAAATCTTCAAAAGATAAGAATATAACAATTGAACATTTTGTTAATCTTGATGAAGTGGACCCTATATATTTTGATAAAGCATATTATGTTTTGCCAACAGGAGGAGAAAAAGCATTTAATGTTCTTCTTCAGGCTATGCAAAAACAAAATAAAGCTGGAATTGCTAAAACTGTTTTAGGAACAAAGGAAACTTTGATTTTGATTAGAGTAAAAGATGGGAAAATGTTGGTTAACACTTTATATTTTGCTGATGAAGTTCAAAATCAACAAGAAATTAAATTGCCTAAAATTGAAAAGAAGGAATTGGATTTGGCTGTTAATTTAATTGAACAAATGACTGAACCTTTTAAACCTGAAAATTATAAAGATGAATATAATGAAAAACTTAAGAAAGCAATTAAAAGAAAAATTGCTGGACATGAAATTGTTGAACAAAAAGAAACAGAAGAACCAACTAAAATTATAAACCTTATGGATGCTTTACAAAAAAGCCTTAAAAAAGCAAAATGAAGTTAGAAAAATATAATAAAAAACGAAATTTTTTGAAAACTACTGAACCTGAGGGGAAAATTTTAAATATTGAAGAAAAAAATCGTTTTGTTGTTCAATATCATGAAGCCAGAGCAAAACATTATGATTTTAGACTTGAATATAAAGGAGTATTGATTAGTTGGGCGATACCTAAAGGTTTTTCATATGATACTTCTCAAAAAAGGTTGGCTGTTAAAGTTGAGGACCATCCATTAGATTACATAAATTTTGAAGGTATAATTCCAAAAGGAAATTATGGTGCTGGAACTGTTCAAATTTTTGACAACGGGAAATATAAACCTTTATGGAGTTTAGACTATGGACTTAAAAAGGGGCGTATAAGATTTATTCTCTATGGACAAAAATTAAAAGGTGAGTGGTCTTTGATTAAAACTGATGATAAAAATTGGCTACTTATGAAGCATAAAGATGAATTTTCTGTTAATGAAACACCACAAATTACTAATTTTAAAAATCCTTTTACATCTTGTAATTTGCAACTTGCAACATTGTCTCAAAAAATTCCTAAGGGGAAAAATTGGATATTTGAGATTAAATATGATGGATATCGAATTGTAGCATTTGTTGATAATAAAAATGTTAAGTTGTTAACGAGGAATGGAAAAAATTACACCGAAAAATTTAAATCAATTGTTGACGATTTAAAAATTTTATCAAATAAATATAGTTTTGTTGTAGATGGTGAAATAGTTGCATTTGATGAAAATGGTCGAAGTGATTTTGAGTTACTTCACAACAGAATAAAAAATGGTGGTAAAGTTAAATATGTAGTTTTTGATATCTTAGCTTTTCAAGGTAAGGATTTAAGAAATGAAATATTAAAAGAACGAAAAAAATATTTAGAAAGAATTATCACAGGAGAGAATTTAGTAATAAGCAGTTTTGTTTTTGGACATGGAGAGCAAAGTTTTAGACTAGCAAAAAAATTGAATTTAGAGGGGATTGTTGCTAAGGATATAAATTCAACTTACAACGGAACACGAGATGAAACATGGCTTAAAATAAAATGTAAACATAGGCAAGAATTTGTTGTTGTAGGCTATACTTTTACTAAGGAAAATCCTTTATTAAGTGCACTCATTTTGGCATATTATGACAATTTGAATTTGGTATATGTGGGTAAAGTCGGTACAGGTTTTAATACAGAAAAACGATTAGAATTGAGTAAAAAACTAAAAAAAATTGCAAAAAATAGTGAAAAAATTGAAAAATTACCTAAATTTAATGATAAAAACATTATTTTTGTTTCTCCTCAAATTGTTGTAGAAATTGAATTTGCTGAACTTACAAAAAATAAAATTTTAAGGCAACCAAGTTTTATTGCAATTAGAACAGATAAAAATCCACAAGATGTGCATTTGGAGGAAACTGTTGAAAAATAAAATTTATATTGATAATATTGCTATTTCTAATCCTGATAAAATTCTTTTTCCAAAAGATAACATAACAAAACTTGATGTAATCAATTATTATCTAAATATTTCAAATTTAATGCTTCCTTTAATTGATAAAAGATTAGTTAGTGTGATAAGATGTCATGAAAATATAAATAAAGAAAAATTTTTTAAAAAGCATCCTACAACTGAGGGCGAGAATGTTAGCAGATTTTTGTTGAATGATGAATATTATTTTTATCTTAAAAATCAAAAAGAATTGATATATCAAGTTCAAATGGGCAGTATAGAATTTCATACATGGGGAAGTAAAGTATCTAATATAGAAAGACCTAATTTGATGGTTTTTGATTTAGACCCAGATGAGAAAATGTCTGTTAATAAATTAAGAGAAGGAGTAAGTGATTTAAAATATGTTCTTGATAGTTTAAATTTAAAGTCTTATCTTAAAACAAGTGGAGGAAAAGGCTATCATATTATTGTTCCTTTTTCAAAAAAAATGGACTGGGAAGAATTTGGTGATTTTTCAAAAAATATCGCTCTTCTTTTGGAAACAAAGTGGAGTAATCTTTTCACAACAAACATAAGGAAAGATGAGCGCAAGGGAAAAATTTTTGTGGATTATTTACGAAATAAAAAAGGGGCGACTTGTGTTGCACCATATTCTTTGAGAGCTAGAGATTTTGCTCCAATTTCTTTTCCTATTTCATGGAAAGATTTAGAAAAAGTAACACCAAACGAAATCAATATTTCAAATTATGAAAATTACATAAAAGAAGTTTCTCCATGGAATGACTTATTACCTCAGAAAAATAAATGATTATTTTTTCTCAATAACACCATTTTTTGCGAGTAAAATTAAATATTCATTAAATTTATTCATTCTGATTGGCATTGATTTGTTGTTTATAAAATGAATGAGAAGGCAGGGGCTTATATTATGATAATTTTCTAAAAATTCATATTCAATTGCTTCTCCATTTTCTATCATTTTTTTAACTTTTGCATGATAATTAAAGTACATAATTTTATTTTATTTTTTAACTTTGAATCTATGTATATATATTAATAAAAAATTATAAAAATTAAAAAAAAGTGCATAGATTAGTTCAATCTATGAAAAAATAATGTTGAAAAAAATGCATAATTATAAAAAAAATAATAATTTATTTATTTTTTTGTTTAAAAATTTTGTTTTTTGTAGTAGATGTGTTATTATTAATTATAATAATTGCGTAGATTGAACTATTCTGTGTATAAATAAAAACTTTTATTTTGGAGGGAAATATGGGTGGAAGATTTAATTGGAAAACATTTTTGATATGTTTTATATTGATTTTATCAATTACAAGTTCGGTCATGTCGCCAATATTGTATTTTGTTATTGGCAATAAACAAGACGAGCAAACTTTAACTGCTCCAAGTTGGTTTGACGGCGAAGGAGTTCCAGACAATAGCGTTGGAATTGATGGAGATTACTATCTTGACACCCAAAATGGAGTAGTTTATCAAAAGAAGAACTCTGTGTGGGTAGCCATTTATGATATTGGCAAAGGTGAAGATGGTGAGCCAGGCCCTGCTGGAAAAGACGGAAACGCTGTAAGGACAGG
>CANQFL010000003.1 GCA_947598785.1 uncultured Clostridia bacterium | reverse complement strand
CATGATTACTATTGCACTTGTCCCAGCTCCTACCCATAATATTATTACTGGTCCTAACGCTATTTTTGGAAGGGCGTTTAACACTATTATATATGGCTCAAATATTTTTCTTACTCTTTCGTTCCACCATAATATGACGGCTATTATATATCCTAGTACTGTCGCTATTGCAAATCCTATTATTGTTTCATACAACGTCACTAGGGTATGTGTCCATAATGTCCCACTTTTTACCATTTCTCCTATCTGCATCACTATTCTTGATGGAGAACTAAAGAAAAAAGCGTCTATTACGTTATATTGCGTCAATATTTCCCATAATCCTATGATTATTACAAATATCGCTATTCGAAAAAATGTTATGATTATTTTATCTTTTCTTAACCTCTTTATATACGCTTTATGCGCTTTGGAAAAATTATTCTGTTTCATCTGTTAGTTCACTCCATATCTTATCAAATAATTTTGAAAAACTTTCGTCTTTCATTTTCCTTTTTTCTAATGGTGTCTTCCCTTTTAATTCTAATTTCATCTCCTCTTTTACAGTCGCTGGTCTTTTTGATAATACTATTATCTTGTCTGACATACATATCGCTTCCGAAATATCGTGTGTTACTAACAATGCAGTCTTCTTTTCATTCTTTATTATGCTATATACATCGTCACATACTGATAATCTTGTTTGATAATCTAATGCTGAAAATGGCTCGTCTAATAATAATAAACTTGGGTTTAGTGCTAACGTTCTTATTAATGCTACTCTTTGTCGCATTCCTCCTGATAACGAACGAGGGCGCTGGTTTATAAAATTGTAGAGGTCGTATTTTTTTATTAACTCTTCTGCAATCTTCATCTTCTGCTCTTTATCTTCTGGTTTCTGTATCTCTAAGCCTAGTGTGATGTTTTTCCATACACTTCTCCATTCAAATAAATAATCTTTTTGAAACATATATCCAATTTGTCTTGTATCTATTTTTTCATTCCCTTTAAATTTTATTTTTCCTGATGTTGGCTTTAATAGCCCTGCTGTTAGAGATAGTATTGTTGTTTTTCCACATCCACTTGGACCTACCAATGTTGCAAATTCCTCTTCTTCTATCGTGAAATTTACATCTCTTAATGCTTCTATTTCATCTGTTTTTGTTTGATAAATGTAATTCACTTTTTCGTATTCTAGTAACTTTTCCATTTTTTCCCTCTACAAATACATTCTATTTTTTCTTTATTTTTTTGTGCGTGATTATTTTGGCACTCTTTATTGTTTTCGTCTTTTTTTCCGTCTATTATTGTGACAAAAGTTGTAAATAAAAGGATTCATTGTGAACGAAGAAGATATTAAACAAGCTCTTATTAAAAAAGCTCTCGGTTTTGAAAGTGATGAAATTATTGAGGAATATGTCAGTGATGAAAACGGTAAACCTTTACTTTCTAAGCGTAAAATCACTAAAAAAATTAATCCTCCTGACTTGAACGCTTTAAGGTTTCTCCTTGAACAATCTAATTCAGATGATGACTTCACTCATATGACTGATGAACAACTTATTGCTGAAAAAAATCGTCTTTTACAACTTTTAAAAGATAAGGAGGTTGATGATAATGAGAATTGATATTTGTAAAAATCAACTAAAATGTGATTTTTATGGATGTAAAAACTTGGCTAAATATAGTTTTAGCACTAAAGGTTTTATCAGGCGTGATTTGGTTTTTTGTGAAGATTGTATGAAAAAAATGTTTGAATGTTTTTCTAAACTTATGGTGCCTAAACCTATCGATGCACCATTTAAAAAAAATAAAAAGGAGCGTGTATGAAAGATAACGATATTGTTAAGCAAACTTTAGCCGATTTTGAAAGTCGTGTTGCTGATAGAAAATGCTTTGATAGTCAATGGCAACTTAATATGAATTTTTACATGGGTAATCAATTTTGCGATGTGGGGTATGGTGGCTTGGTAAGAGAAATTGATAAACAATATTTTTGGCAGGAAAGAGAAGTCTTTAACCATATCGCACCTTTAATTGATATTAGACTTTCAAAACTTTCTAACATTAAGCCTAAAATGTATATTGTTCCTGCTACTAATGACGAATCTGATATTTATACGGCGAAAGTTGGTAAAAAAATTTTAAATTCTGTTACTAGCAAAATGAACATCACTTCTAAAATTAATCAAGCTACTAAATGGAGTGAAATTTGTGGTACTAGTTTCTATAAAATCACTTGGAATTCTAATTTGGGACAAGTGGTAGCTATTGAGGAAAATGGTAATAAAATTAAGACAGGTGATGTTGAAATTTCTGTCTGTTCTCCTTTTGAAATATATCCTGATAGTTCTACTCACGAAAATTTGGAAGATTGCCAAAGTTTAATCCATGCCAAAGCCTATTCTGTTGAACAAATTAAACAAATGTTCGGTATCGATGTTCAAGGTAAAGACATTAATGTCTATTCTCTCGATGGCTCTTCTAGTTCTTTAGGGGGACTTGGTTATTTTGGTATGGTTACTAAACTTATCGAAACTACTAAGAAAAATTCGGCTATTGTTATTGAAAAATATGTTAAACCTAATGAAAATTACCCTAATGGTCAGTTAATCATTGTCGCTGGTGATAAACTTGTTTTTAACGGCGATATGCCTTATATTAATGGAATTGATGGTAAACGTGAATTTCCTTTTGTTAAACAAATTTGTAATCAAGAAGTCGGTAATTTCTGGGGCGTTAGCATGATTTCTCGCCTTATCCCTATTCAAAGAGCTTATAATGCTGTTAAAAATCGTAAACATGAATATCTTAACCGTTTGACTATGGGTGTTCTTGCTGTTGAGGACGGTAGTGTGGATATTGATAATCTTGAGGAAGAGGGCCTTGCTCCAGGTAAAATTTTAGTTTATAGACAAGGCTCTAATTCTCCTTCTTTCCTTAATGGTGATTCTGTTCCTAGTGATTTTGAAAAAGAAGAAGAACATCTTTTACAAGAATTTACTACTTTATGTGGTACTAGCGAAATTGGTAATATGGAACATATTTCTGCTATGAGTGGTGTCGCTCTAGAACTTTTAATTGATGAAAATGAAACTAGATTGAAATTTACTACTGATAGTATGAAAACTGCTGTCAAAACTATAGCTAAACATATTCTTAGACTTTATAAGCAATTTGCTACATTCCCTAGACTTATTAAAATTGTAGGCGACAACGGTGATTTAGATGTTACCTATTTTAAGGGAAGCGACATCACTAGTGATGATGTACAATTTGAAACAGATAATGAAACTAATGATTCTTTAGCACAACGTAGAAATATGATTTTTACACTTTTAGATAAAGGTTTACTTTCTGATGAAAATGGTAAAATTTCTAGCTCTATGAAAAATAAAATTTTGGAAAATATCGGTTTCGGCGTTTGGGATTCTTCTGTTGATTTAAATGAATTACATTCAAAAAATGCAGATGTTGAAAATACTAAATTGTCTAATGGCATTTATGTTGATGTTAAAGAAATTGATAACCATGAGTTACATATTAATCAACATATCGCTTTTATGCTTAAAAATTTATATAATTCTGATTTTGATAAAAAAATCGAAAATTTATTTTTAGAACATATCCGTAATCATAAAAAATTTAAAGGAGTTTAATATGGAAAATGAAAATTTAGGAGAACAACCAATTGATGTTCAACCTTCTTTTGAAGAAAACTCTTCAGGCTCTCCTCAGATTGAAGAAAACTTATCAGCTGTCACAGGTGAAGCAGAAAAGGGCGTTCCTATTGGTAAATTTAAAAATGTAAACGACTTGTTTGAAGCTTATAATAATCTTCAAGCTGAATTTACTCGTAAAAGCCAAAGACTATCTGAATTGGAGAAAGATAAAACTCTTGAAAGCCAATCTTTTGATAAAAAACAAAACGCTTTCAATGAGTTCCTTTCTAAAAATCAGGAAGCTTGTTCTTATGTGAATGAAATTCGTTCACGTTTGAATGAAAGTCAATGCTCGGAAGAGGATATTGAAAAAGTTTGGGCTGGTATTTTGTATGAAAAATTGTGCGCTCCAAATCGTATCAATGAACCTCTTTTCAAAAATCTTATTTTAAATGACGACCAAGTCCAAAAAGTTGTCGTTGAAAACTATTTAAAAAATTTGGGCGATAAACCACCTATCGTTATTTCTTCAAATAGTGGAGAAAAAGTTACTAAACCTACTTTGAAAAAACCTGACACTTTTGAAGAAGCTAAAAAGGTGGTGATTGATTTATTAAATTAAAAGGAGTTTTTTATGATTACATTATCTAATGCAGAAAATGTTCTTAAAGATGTTTATTTGGGTGTTATTGCTGACCAAATTAACACTAAAACTAATCCACTTTTCAGCAGAATTAAAAGAAGCAATAGAAATATTATAGGTAAAGAAATTCGTGTTGTAGCTCCTATCGGTATCAATGGGGGTATTATGGCAGGTTCTGAAACTTCTAAATTACCTGACGGAGTTCAAACTCCTTACCTTTCTTTCGTTGCTCCACTTAAAAATTTATATGGAAGATTTGAAATTAGCGATAAGGCCATTAGATGCTCTTCTTCAGATGTTAATTCCTTCGTTAACCTTCTTCAAGACGGTATGGATTCTCTTTTAAAAGCTAGCATCTTTAATCTCTCTAGAATGCTTTACGGAGATGGAAGTGGAACTTTAGCAACTCTCACTAACACTGAATCTACAATTACTGTCGATAAGGTCGGTGGAATTGCTCCTGGAATGTATGTTGATATTTATTCTAAAGATAATTCTTCCCTTAAAGTTTCTAATGTTAAAATCAAAAGTGTTGATTATTCTACTAAAGTTATTACTCTTGATACTTTAGAAACTATTGCTACTAGTGACGTTATGTATATGCATGGCTCTAAAGATAGCGAAATTATCGGTCTTAAGGGTATTGTTAGTAATCCTACTTTGTACGGCGTAACAAGAAGTGCTCAACCTAATATTAACGCTACAAACATTACTGCTAAAGAAACAGATGCTTTTGACCAAGAATATGTGCAAGGTATTATTGACGAACTTGAAATGAAGGGGACTAATGTTAATTTTATTAACTGCTCTTATGAACTTAAAAACCTTTATCAAAAATATTTAACTTTATATAATAAAAATATTGAATTTACTACTCTTGAAGATGGTATGAAAGTTTTAACTCATTTCGGTATTCCTATTGTTCCTACTAAACAAGTTGACGCAGGTGAATGCTACTTTATCAATACTGATGATTTGGTTTTCTACGAACTTGGCGATTGGAAATGGCTTGAAGATGAAGCCGGTAGAGTCCTTAAACAAAATGATTCTTTCCCTTCTTATTCTGCTACTTTGGTTAAATATACTGAACTTCTTTGCCATAAACCTTCTGGTGTTGGTCATGTTGTTTCTATTCCAACTTCTATAAAAGAATAAATTATGAAAAAATTATTTGAAATAAAAAGTGATTGTCTTGGAATAGTTGACAGAATTAAGGCTATTGATGGCGATTATTTTATTATGAGAAATTTGGATACGAATAAATTTGAACTTCATCATTCGGGTCAAAAAAAAGGAAGCTATTGTCTTACGCTTCCTTTTGATTGTTTAGATGAACGTTCCGTCTTTTATGTTCTCAAAACTAGAGTTCAAAATAGCGATGAAATTTTTAAAGAAATTGATTCTTATAATCAAAAACTTGAAAAGGCAAACATTAAAAATGTTTTAAATAATTTCAAGGAGAAACTTTATGAAAGTTAAAGAAATTATTTGTTTGGTTTGTGATTTTGTCGGAGAAAAAGAACTTCAAAAAAAACTGTCAACTGAAAGTCCTACTTTTTCAGAAAGAGAACAAGAAAAAATTGACATAATGTTAAGATGTTTTAATCTTGTTAATCAAGAAATTGCAAGTGAATATATCCCTTTTCTTACTAATGAAAATATTTCTGTGAAAAATTCTATATTAAATTTTTCTTCTTTAAGCAAAAATTTAATAAATGTTTATTCTGTTAAAAATCGCTATGGTGTTAATCTTAAATTTAAACTTTTTTCTAATTACATAGAAATTGTTGGTAATGCTTCTTCTATTACTTATAGTTATTTGCCTGATGTGCTTAATATTGATGATGAAGTTGAAAAAGTTAGAGGTCTTACTGGTAGAATTTATGCCTATGGTGTTGCTAGTGAGTACCTTCTAATTGATGGAATTAGTGAAGATGCTGAAATTTGGGAAGAAAGGTTTAAACAATCTTTATTTGTTATTGGGAGTAAAAAGGGTGAACATTTACTACCTAAAAGAGGTTGGTTTTGATTTTTTACAAGAATATTAAAAAACATAAAAAATCAAATGAAAAAAATTTGATTTTCTCTATCTTTGACGCTGGTGTCGTTTCTGATTTAGACGACCAACTTAAAAATGCTAACGAATGTAAATCTTTTTATAACCTTTCTTATGTAAATGGCGCGTTAAAAACAGGTCTAGGTTTTCAGGACTTGGCAATTCCAGCTTCTATTGATAATTTACAAGATTGCCATACTGCGAATTTTGCAGAAGATATTGATGTTATTAAGGGAATTTGGCTTGATAGATGGTTTCAACCTGACTCAAATTCTTATTTCTATAACCTTATGCTGATTGATACTAAATTCAAAATTTGGAGTTTACCTCTGATTGATGAGTTTGAGGGTATGGTTTGGCCTCAATCTACTGCCTTAAAAAGCTTTCCTATTTATCAATGCCTTTATCGTATCAGTGGTAAAGATGCTTGCCTTTTCTTTTCTAAGGAGGGTATGCTTGCTATTACAAGCGTAACAGCTTCTCTATATGAAAATATTCCACCTATAATTTCATGTGCTGTACATTATGATAAATTTTTTGGAATTACAAACACAAACCGTAATATGCTCATTTATAAAAGTAATACAAACCTTTTAGAATGGGAAGATGAAGAAAATAACACTATTGAATTTTTAGATAATGTCGGTTCTTTCAATAAAGTTATTGCCTTCAATGATTATGTATATTTATTCAGAGAATATGGCATCACTAAAATTTCTATTTATTCTTCTACTAAAGATTTTTCCTTCACTCATCTTTATAATTCTGCTTCTAGAATTTATGAAAATTCAGTCTGTCTTTGTGGAGAAAATATCTTTTTTATGACTAGAGATGGTCTTTATGCTTTCAATGGAAATTCAGTTAATAAAATAGCTTCTGATTATGATGTCTATTTTAAAAATCTTGATAATAAATTTGCTTCTTCTGCTTGCCTCAATGGAAAATATTATTACGCTACTAAATGTAATTTTAATGACGATAATGTTGTCGGTTGCGAAAATCAAAGTTATGTAAATAATGTTTTGTTTGAAATAGATATTAACAATTTTAAATTGAATCTTTTAAGGGGTGTTGATATATTAAAAATTTTAGCTATTGATATCCCTTATTTTAGTAAACTTTGTGCGTGTTTCAATACCGATAATTTTAAACAAAGGGTAGGGGAACTTGTTTATAATGGCTCGATTTTTGAAAATGTTACTGATAAATGTTGGACTTCTTTTTTTACAGACTTAGGTTATAAATCAAAGCGTAAAAAAATTAAGGAAATCATTATAATCTCTAAATTTAACTGTGAAATTGAAATCAAATCTGACGAAGAAACTAAGGTTTATAAATTCACTGGAAATCCTAATGAACAACGTATTTCTGTTTGTATTTATGGAAAAAATTTCCAATTTTCTTTTAAAACTAATGAAAATCAATGTGATATTCAAAAACCTATGATTGTTTTTGATGTTTTGCAATGATTTGTCATTTTGTTGATATGACTAATTTCTTTTTAAAAAAAATCTTAATCGATGATTATAAAACAATCAAAAGGAATTTGAAATGTTATGGAAATTTGGAATGAAATTATTAGCATTGTGGTAAGCAATGGCGTGTTCGCAATTCTCTTTGTTTGGCTGTTTTGTTATCAACTTAAAGATAGTTCTAAACGTGAAACAAAATACCAACAAACAATTCAAGAATTAACTGTTCTTTTGCAAACTTTAAATGATGTTAAACAAGATTTAAAAGAAATAAAAGATTTTCTTAAAAATGGAGATGAATATGAAGAACTTCTTTGATAAATTCAAGAACTATAGTTTTTGGGTCAGCTTGTCATCTGCTATTGTTATTTTATTAACTTCATTTGGTAAATTATTTGGCTTTACAGTTGAAAACAAAATTGTTGAAGATTGTATTATGTCTATTGCTGGTCTATTTGTTGTTTTAGGTATCGTAAGTATGAATAGTAAATCTGATAATAATGACAAAAGTGATGATACATCTGATGATGAAGATATAGATAAAAACAAAAGTGAATAAATATAATAAATAATGTATAAATATACAAAGAAGAATTGCGCAAAATTAGCGTGATTCTTCTTTTTTTTATATTTATATATTAAAAACACTTGTTTTTATGTTTTTAATATGATATTATTAAATCAAGAATAAGAAAAGGAGAATATTTTATGAAAAAATTACTTTATACAATTCTATCTATGGTTTCGGTTGCATATATCTGTTTCCTTATTGTAGATGTTTTGAGAGTAAAAACAAATTGGAATCCTGATATGGGTGGCTTTACTGAAATTTTTAATTTTATAGTTAGATTTGGGGGCATTGCAATTATTTTCTGTTTTGCATTAGTAAATTTTGCAGGAAGTCCTAATCCATTAAAAACAGTTTTCTTCATTGTTTTGATTGTTGCTATTGTTTTTTATGTTATTGTTTTAGCTGCACCTGATTTCATTTATAAACTTTTTGGTGGAAAAGAACAAACTGAAGCAATTATTGCTATGTTAAAATTATAATTGAGAGTTTATCTTGGATAAGTTTATTATTATTGACGGAAATAGTTTGGCTAATAGGGCATATTATGCTATGCCTTATTTATCTAATCATGATAAACAACCTTCAGGGGCTGTATTTGGTTTCGCTAATTTAATTGTTAAGCTTATTACAGAACAAAAACCAAAGTATTTTGCTGTCGCTTTTGACCATGCAAGAAAAACTTTTAGAAATGATATTTTTGAAGGTTATAAGGCTAAAAGAAAGGAAACCCCTCCAGATTTAGTGGCTCAATTTCCAATCATTAAAGAATTACTTAAAACTATGGGAATAAAAATTTTTGAGTTCGCTGGTATTGAAGCCGATGATATTATTGGTACTCTTTCAGAAACTCCTAATTTAGAAACTATCTTGGTTTCAGGGGATAGGGACCTTTTACAACTTATTGATGATAATACTACCGTTTGGTTGACACGTAAGGGTGTTACAGAAATTGAAGTTTTTAATGAAAAAAGTTTATTTGAAAAATACCATTTAAAACCTAGTGGAATAATTGACTTGAAAGCACTTATGGGAGATGCATCAGATAACATTCCAGGTGTTCCAGGAGTAGGTGAAAAAACGGCTTTATCTTTGCTTGAACAATATGATAATGTAGAAAACATTTATTTACATATTGATGAAATTTCTGGAAAGTTAAAAGAAAAATTGCAAAATGGTTATTCGTCTTGCGTTATGTCAAAAAAATTAGCAACTATTAAAACTGACTGTGAAATCGGTTTTAATTTAGAAGAATGTCAGTATCAATTTCCATTTTCTCAACAACTCCGTGACTTTTTTGAAAATTGGGATTTTAGGAGTTTGACTAATAGAAAAGAATTATTTAATGATGGTGTCCATTCTAATAAAACACAAGCAAATAGGATTTGTATTGAAAATTTGAATGTTATAGATGAACTAATAAAAAATATTAAAAATGTATTTTGCTTTGATTTAAAAAAAATGGAATTTGCTATTAACGGAGAAGATATTTTTTATGTAAAAAAAGAAATTGATTTATTCTCTCCAATTGTTGATACAAATGAAATGTTGCTAAAATTGAAAAATATTTTTGAAAATAAAGATATTGTTAAAATTACTTCTTCTGCTAAAGAAGATATTAAAACTTTAAAAAAAATAAATATTGATTTAGTTAATTTTTTTGATATCGAAATTGCAAGATATGTTTTGTATGCAGGGCTGCCTAAATTACCTGAAATTTCTGTAAACGAATACATCAACGAAAAAACTTCTTTAGAAAAGAAAATGATAGATGATAAAGTTGATAATATATACAATAATATTGAAATTCCTCTTGTAAATGTTTTAGTCGATATGGAAGATGAGGGGTTTAGAATTGATAAATCTATGCTTGACGTTTTGGACGAAAAATATTCTAGCGAACTTGCTGATTTGACTCAAAAAATTTATCAACTTGCAGGGGAAAATTTTAATATTAATTCTCCTAAACAAGTCGCTAATATTCTATTTGAAAAACTTGGACTAAAATCTTTTAATAATAAAAAACAGTCCACTAATTTTGCAGTCCTTGACGATATCCGTTGGCAACATGATATTGTTGATTTGATAATTTCTTATCGTAAACTTAGCAAACTTGTTAGCACTTACATTAATGTTTATAAAAATATTTGTAAATCTTCTGGTGATGTAATTCACACTATTTTTAATCAAACTCTTACTTCTACAGGTCGTCTATCAAGCTCTGAACCTAATTTGCAAAATATCCCTACGCGTGATGAAGAAGGTAGAAATTTAAGAAAAATTTTTATCTCAAAATATACCAATGGACAAATTATTTCTGCTGACTATAATCAAATTGAACTAAGGTTGCTTGCAAACCTAGCTGATGAAGAAAGCATGATTGAAGCTTATCGTCATGGCATTGATATTCATACTAAAACTGCAAGCGAAATTTTTGGCGTAGATGTCAATCAAGTTACTAGTGCTCAAAGACGTGATGCGAAAGCTGTTAATTTTGGAATTATTTATGGAATTAGTGATTATGGTCTTTCTCAAAATATTAAGACATCTCGCTTGAAGGCTAAATCATATATTGAAAGTTATTTTGAACGTTATCCTAAAATTAAAACTTTTATGGATAAAAATGTTGATTTTGCTAAAGAGTTCTCTTATATAAAATCCTATTTTGGAAGAATTAGACATATTCCAGAAATCAAATCTTCTAATTCAAATGTAAGAAAGTTTGGAGAAAGAGTTGCTATGAATATGCCTCTTCAGGGGACTGCTTCTGATGTGATTAAGTTGGCTATGATTGAGGTTTCTAAAAAATTAAAAGGTCTGCAAAGTCATGTCATTTTACAAATTCATGATGAACTTATTATTGATGCTCCAAGCAATGAAGTTGATATGGTTAAAACGATTTTAAAAGATACAATGGAAAATATTTGCCATTTTACTGTTCCTCTTACCGTTTCTGTTTCTTGTGGGCAAAATTTATTTGAATGTAAATAGTTTCCATTATTTGAATTTTGTTTGTATTTTATTTGACTATTTTTTTTAAATTAGATAAAATAATTATGGTGATATATGCAATATACGAGAAAAATGTGTTTGGATTATGGTAAAGCACGTATAGGAGTGGCGTTTTCTGACTTGACTTGCACTATCGCTTCTGCTGACCATATCTATAAAACTCAAACCGAAGAAAAAGATTTGGATTATTTTGCTAATTTGATTAAAACTCATAATGTTGACACAGTTGTTTTGGGGTTACCTCTTAAGACAGATGGCGAAGAAAGTGAAATGTGTCAAACTGTTAGGCAATTCGCTGACAAGTTGCAAAAACTCACAGGAGTTAATATTGCTTTTCAAGATGAAAGATATACATCTTATGAGGCTGAGGAATTGCTAAAAGAGGCAAAAATCAAATGGGAAAAAAGAAAGGAATTTTTGGATAAGGTTTCAGCTCAAATTATATTGCAAAATTATCTTGATGAAAACTTAAAAAAGTAAAGGAGAAGGTTATGGATAAGAAAAAAGTTCAAAAAGTTGAAGAAGTTTCAAAAAAAGTTCAAGCTGAGGAACAAGCAAGTTATAATATTATTGATGTGCTTATGGATGAAGATAATAAGGACCCTATCGTTTTAATGGATGGAAATGGAAAGAAATTATCTTTTGAACAAATTGCTGTAATTCCTTATAACGATAAATTATATTGTGTTTTAAAACCTATTGATAAAATTGAGAATGTTAAAGACGATGAAGCTATTGTCTTCTATGTTCAAGAAAGAGAAGGTCAAGACCCTGTTCTTATGGTTGAAGCTGATGAAAAGGTAGCTATGGACGTTTTTGACGAATATTATGATTTACTTGATGAAGCTTCAAATAAAGCAAAAAAGCCTAATAAGAAATAAAATTTAAAAACAAGAGTGTTTCTCTTGTTTTTTTTACATCTTTTATGTAAATATCCTTTGCATATGTTTTTTATTGTTTTTTTTGTTAAATTCTTTGGGAAATTAATTGAAAAGAATTTAATCAAATATTGTATAATATTCGACTTAATAGACAAAATATAAATAACAAGGTTATGTACCTTGAAAAAATGGAGGTAAGGCTATGTTTGGAAGAAAAAAGGCTAAAAACCAAGCATCAACAAAAAATGTTGAAGCAGGAAAAGAAATGACATCTTCTAAAACTTCTTCAAAAGCATCTTCTTCTAAAAAGAGTGCTAGTTGTAGTTGCAGTGGAAAAAAATCTAGTTCTGCTAAGGCTTGCAAATAGTCAACCTATCCAATAAAAGACCTGTAAATTTTACAGGTTTTTTATTTTAAATTAAAGTTTCTTCTGTTTCAATACTTTTTTTTTGACCTGTTCTAAAATGAATAAATGATACTTTTTTTAATAAGAGCATTGTATGGTTTATGATGTTGTTTTGGTCTGGATTATATAATGTATCACCAATTAGTGGGTGTCCAATATGAGATAAATGTACACGAATTTGATGTGTTCTGCCTGTTTCTAATGTTACGCTTATTAGTGTTGAATTTGTAAATCTTTTTAAAACTTTAACATGTGTTATTGCCGGTTTACCATTTTCAGAAACTATTCTTTTAATTTGATTTATTCCGTTTATAGTGACTGTTTCAATTGGTTCATTGATTGTTATTTCATCTTCTTTTAAAATTCCACTGCAAAGAGCATGATATTCTTTATAAATATTCTTTATAGAATTTCGTGATATTATATTTTTTGCAATTATAACAATTCCAGCTGTTTCTTTATCTAGACGATTAATGATTCGTAATACAAAGTTTTCATCTTTAGTGGACATATATTTGCAAATTTGTCCACCTAAATTTTGTGTATAATGAGAACGGGTTGGAATGCAAGCAAGGTTATGAGGTTTAAATACAATCAAATAATCGTCATCTTCATATAAAATTTTTATATCTCCATCACATAACAAGATATCGGTTTTTTTGTTAGGACTTGTTGAAATACTTATTACATCTCCAACTTTAATTTTTTCTCGAATAGTAGTTTTAATTCCATTTAAAAATATACTACCTGAGATATTTCTAAGATTTTTAATATAATGTTCTGAAAAACTATTTTCTTTTAAGAAATAATAAATAGTAGGTTGTTTTAGCCCTTTTATTGATTTTATTTTTATGTCTTCAAATTTACTCATATTTACCTTTTTGTTAATTTTAACATAAAAAATTTTTTAAACAAAATCTTTTTAATGGTTGACTTATTAAATTAAATTATGATAATATAAAATATAAAAGCGTTGAGGAAAGACTAGTAAGTTCAATTTTGTTTTTCACAGAGAACCTAATGATTTGATGAAATTTAGGTAAAAGCAAAGAACTGAATTCACTTTCTTAGCTGTTCCTTGAAAAATTTAGTAGAGGAAACCGTATGGTATGCGTAAATTACTGCAATGAGGCGCAATATTGCGTGAAGTTAGGTGGTATCACGATTTTCAAAATCGTCCTAATATTAGGGCGATTTTTTATTTTAAAAGGAGTAAAAATATGAAACAAAAATTAGCTCAAATTTTAGAAAATAGTACAAAAGAAATCGAATTGGCACAAGATTTAAAGATATTAGATGAAATTAGAATTAAATATTGTGGTAAATCAGGAGAATTGACGCAAATTTTAAGAGGTATGAAAGATATACCAGCAGAAGAACGAAAAGAAATCGGAAGTATTGCTAATTCTGTACGTGAAAAAATTGAAAAATCTTTAGAGGATAAACTTAATGCATTAGAAACTGCAAAACTTAATGCAGATATGGAAAAAGAAAAAATAGATATAACAGAACCTGCAATAGGTGTAAAAAGGGGAACACTACATCCTTTAACACGCTTTAATAATAAGTTTATCGAAATCTGTGTTGAAATGGGATTTACAGTAATTCAAACTCCTGAAATCGAAACGGATTATAATAATTTTGAAGCTTTAAATGTTCCAAAAAATCATCCAGCAAGAGATATGCAAGATAGTTTATATATCACAGATTCAATTCTAATGAGAACTCATACATCAACTGCTCAGGTGAGAGCAATGAAAATGTTTAAACCACCTTTTAAGATAGTTTGTCCTGGAAGGGTTTATAGAAATGATGATGATAGCTCTCATTCTCCAATATTTAATCAATTTGAAGCTCTGGTTATTGATGAAAATGTAAGTCTTAAAGATTTTATGGCTATGATTAAACAGATGTTAATTAAACTATATGGAGAAAATGTAAAAATGAGAGTTAGACCTGCGTATTTTCCTTTTACAGAACCAAGCATCGAGATTGATGCGACTTGTCAAATTTGTCAAGGTAAGGGCTGTTCATTATGTAAGGGGACAGGCTTCTCAGAATTTTTTGGTGGGGGAATTGTGAATCCTAAAATCTTGGAAATGGCAGGGATTGACAGTAAAAAATATAGTGGTTTTGCTTTTGGCCCTGGAATTGATAGGAGTGTTATGGTTACCAATAAAATTCCAAATATAAAATATTTGTTTAGAAATGATTTGAGGTTTTTAAAACAAATGAGATGATTTTGTGTAGTATGCATTGCATAATACACCAGATATAGTATATATTTTAAAATTTAAGGAGATTATTATGAAAATTTCATATAATTGGTTAAAAGATTTTGTTGATATAAATGTTTCTCCAAAAGAACTTGCAGAAAAAATGACGATTTCAGGTTTTGAGGTTGAAGATATTGCATTTATGAATGAGCATCTTCATGATGTTTATGTAAGTAAGATTGAGAAAATAGAAAAACATCCACAAGCAGATAGGCTTGTAGTTTGTCAGGTGAATGTAGGTTTTAAAAATGTTCAAATCGTAACTTCTGCTACAAATGTTTTTGAAGGGGCTATTGTTCCTGTTGCTTTAGATGGTGCAGACCTTTGTAATGGTGTAAAAATTAAACCATCAAATTTTAGAGGTGTTCCTAGTGAAGGCATGTTTTGTTCTGGTGAAGAACTTGGTATTGATGATAATTATCTTGAGGGTGCAAGCATTAATGGAATATTAATTTTACCTAATGATTTTAAACCTGGTGATAAAATTGAAGATGCTTTAATGTTAAATGATGTCATGTTTGATATTAATGTAACACCAAACCGTCCTGATTGTAACAGTGTTATTGGCCTGGCTAGAGAAGTTTGTGCTATGTATAATAAACCTTTTAAAGATTTTGATATTTCATATAAAACTATTAAAGATGATATTAATAAATATATAAGTGTTGATGTTAAAACAAATAATTGTCGAAGATATATGGCTGCTTATATAAAAAATATTAAATTACAACGTTCTCCTCTTTGGTTGAGAAGTAGATTATTTACAGTTGGAATCAAGCCTATTAACTCTATGGTTGATATAACTAATTTCATTTTAATTGAGCAGGGGCAACCAATGCACGCTTTTGATTATCGCTATTTGGAAGATAAAAAAATTATTGTAAGACAAGCTCAAAAAAATGAAAAAATATCTGTATTAAATGGTAATAGTTATGAACTTGACGAATCAACTATGGTTATTGCTGATGGCAAAAAACCTGTTGTTATTGCTGGAGTTATTGGTGGTGTGAATAGTGCTATTAATAATGATACTAAAGAAAGCATATTTGAGTGTGCTGTTTTTGATTTGAAAAGTATCAGAATAACAGCAAGAAAATTTGGCTTAAGAACTGATAGTTCTGCTAGATATGAAAAGGGTGTTAATGTAAATGCTCCTACTTTGGCTATAAAAAGAGCTTTACATTTGGTAGATGCTTTAAATTGTGGGGAAATAGTTGATGGCATTATTGATAAATGCACAGAAAAATTGGAAGAAAAAAAGATAATAAAAGTTTCATATAGTAAAGTTTGTAAAATTTTAGGATTTGAAGTTCCTGTAGATAAAACATTACAAATTTTGAATGGTCTTGGCATATCTTCTCAAATACATGGTGATGAACTTGTATGCATTCCTCCATTTATACGCGATGATATCCAGAATGAAAATGATATTGCTGAAGAAATTATTAGAATTTATGGTTATGATAATTACAACAATATAAATGACGAACCATTTGAAAATTGTTCGACAACTGTAGGCGAGTACGAACCTAGACTTGTTTTTGAAAATCTATTAAAAAACACTTTAGTTGATTTGGGATTTTTTGAAACATTAAACTATTCTTTATATTCTTCTACTGCTTGTGATAAATTGTTAATATCAGCAGATGATGTTAGAAGAAATGTAATAAAAATTGCAAATCCAATCAGTGAAGATTTATCTACAGCGAGAACACTTATGGCCCATGCATTATTGCTTGATATTTCTTATAATTTGTCAGTTGGAAATAAAGATTTAAGATTTTTTGAAGTTGGTAGAATTTATCAGCCTAAAGCACTTCCTCTTACAGAACTTCCAATAGAAAATAATAGGATATCTTTTGCTGTATGTGAAGATAAGTTTAATTTTTTCAATATGAAAAATGTTGTAGAAAATTTACTTGTAAATACATCTTTAAAATATAATTTAGAACGTTCCAAAGAACCTTATTTGCATAGTGGAATCAGTGCTGATATTGTTTCAAAAGATGGTAAGGTTGTGGGGTGGTTTGGCAAAATTCATAAGTTAGTGTTAAAGAATTATGATATTGCTCAAGATGTATATTACGGAGAATTGGATACTGATTATTTATCTCAATTACCTGAAAAGAAATTTCAAACAAAAGAAGTATCCAAATTTCCTCCTGTTGAAAGAGATATTGCTATTGTGGTTGATGAAAAAATATCAAATCAACAAATTCAATCTGCTATAAAATCTGCTTGTGGAAATATTTTTTATGATGTTAATTTGTTTGATATTTATAGAAATGATGTTTTAGGCGCAGGCAAAAAAAGTATGGCTTATAAAATTATTTTATCAAGTGATGAAAAAACTCTTACTAAAGAAGAGGTTAATGCAATTATTGGTAAAGTTCTTAAGAGTCTTGAGTTTAGATTTGGAGCAAAATTAAGATAAATTGTGTATTATTCATGCATAATACACTCTATATTGTGTAATATTCAAAAGAAGGTGAGTTATGATTTATTTAGATAATGCTGGAACTACAAAAATGTTTGATGAATGTGTAGCTGTTCATCAAGATTTTTCTTGTAATAAATTTTATAACCCTTCTGCTATGTCTATCAAATCATCTGAAATTTCAAAACAAATTTTAGAAACTGAAAAGTTTTTCTTAAACAAATTAGGAACTTCACAGGGTAATATTCTTTTTACTAGTTGTGCTACAGAAAGTAATAATCTCGCAATAAAAGGTAGTTTACGTTCAGGCAATTATGAATATGTCTTTTCTTGTGGAGAACATGCGTCCGTTTACAACACTGCTAGAAAAATTGAACTTGATGGAAAGATAGTTCACTTTGTTCCTCTTACTAAAGAAGGTGTAGTTGATTTAGAAGCTCTTGAAAAAGTTTTAAATGAAAGAACGAGACTGATTTCTGTTATTCATGTTAGTAATGAAACCGGAGCAATTAATGATTTAATTAAGATTTCTTCATTAAAAAATAAACTTTGTCCTAAATCTATTTTGCATGTCGATGGGGTTCAAGGTTTTATGAAAATTCCATTTGCTTTAAGGGATACTTCTATCGATTTATACTCTTTCAGTGCACATAAGTTGCATGGGCCAAAAGGCATTGCCGGTTTATATGTTAAGAACAAAAGCTCTTTGAAAGAATTGTTTGAAGGTGGTGGACAACAATATGAACTTCGTTCTGGAACTGAAAATGTTTCTGGCATTATGCAATTTAAAAAAGCTATTGAATTAATTGATATTAATAAAAATCTGCAACATACCTTAGAATTGAAAAATCGTTTTAATAAACAACTTAATGAAAGTGGTATTCAAATTGTAGATTTTAATGGTTCTCCTTATATAGAGTGTTTAATGTTTGATGGGGTTAAAGGTGAAACTATGTTACACGCTCTCGAGTCAAAGGGAGTTATTGTGGGACTTGGTAGTGCGTGTTCCTCTAAAAAACTTGGAAATAGGGTCTTAGAACAAATTGGATTTCCTTTAAACAAAATAATATCAAGTATAAGGATAAGTTTTAATGCTTATATGGAATTTGAAGAAGTTGAAATGGCTGCAAAAATTATTTGTGATGTTTACAAAGATATTAAACAGAGGGTGCAAAAATGAATAAGGTTTTATTACTTAAATTTGGTGAATTGTTTTTAAAAGGAAGAAACAGACATGATTTTATAAATCTTTTAAAATCTAACATTTTAACTAAACTAAAAGATTATAAATGTAAACTTGAAGAAACTCAGGGACGCTTGATTTTACATGATTATGATGTAAAATACGAGTCTGAAATTATAGAAAAAATACAAACTGTATTTGGTTTAATTGCTGTCGGTAGTGCGATTGAGTTTGAAACTTCTTTAGAAAATATTGAAAAATTTGCACTTAAAGAGGATTTGTCAGGCGTAAAAACATTTAAAGTTGAAACTAAACGTGCAGATAAAAAATTTCCTATGACTTCAATGGATTTGGATAAATTTATTGGTGAAAAGATTTTATTAAATTATCCAAATTTAAAAGTTGATTTATATTCTCCAGATATAACTATATATATTGAAGTTCGTACGAACAATAAAACATATATTTATAAAAATCTAAATAGTTGTGCTGGTGGACTTCCATTGGGTAGTGGAGGCAAGGCTTTGTTGTTGCTTTCTGGTGGAATAGATAGTCCTGTGGCTGGATATTTGATGGCAAAAAGGGGACTTAGGATTGAGGCAATTCATTTTCATTCTTATCCATATACAAGTGTACAAGCTAAAGAAAAAGTTTTAGAACTTGCTAAAATTTTAACAAATTATGTTGGTGAAATTCGATTGCATATCATTTCTTTTACTGAAATTCAAGAACAAATACATCGTAATTGTGATTCTGAATATATGATTACTATTATGAGAAGATTTATGATGAGAATTGCTGAAAAGATTTGTGAAAAAAATGAACTTGGTGCAATTGTTACTGGAGAAAGCTTGGGGCAAGTAGCAAGTCAGACAATGCAAAGTATGTCAGTAACAAATTCGGTTGTTTCTATTCCTGTATTTAGACCCGTTATCGCTTTTGATAAAGAAGAAATTATGAATGTAGCGAAAAAAATTGGAACTTTTGAAACTTCGATTTTACCTTATGAAGATTGCTGTACTGTCTTTCTTCCTAAAAATCCAGTTATTAAACCTTCTATTAAAAGAGCTGAAATGATGGAACAAAATTTAGACATTGAAGCTTTAGTTAAAATGGCTCTTAATAATGAGGAGGTTATAGATATTAAATAATGGCAGGGTTTATTGCTCTGCTTTTTTTATTGTCATATACTATTTATATAGGATATGATTTTTTATTTTATAGGAGAGGGAGTATTTTATAAAATGTATATTGACGTATATTTATGAATTTTAAATTTATAAATTTACAAAATCTAAAATTTTTATAAAAAATCATTGAATAAATATACAAAAATCACTTGCATATTTATAAATTTTATTGTATAATAATGAAAATTGCATGAATAAACATAAATTTATATTTATGCAAAATCGCTACAAGTCCCTATTTTAGGCGCATGTAGGCTTTAAGGAGATGACAATGGCAAGAAGTTCAAGACAATCAAAAATTTTAGAGTTGATATCTACTAAAGAAATTGAAACTCAAGATGAACTTGCAAAAGAACTTAAAAATGCAGGTTTTGAAATTACTCAGGCTACTATTTCTCGTGATATTAAAGAATTGGGCTTAACCAAAATTTTGAGTAATTCTGGTAAATATAAATATGCTATTTTAGGCTCTGAACAACAAGTTGTTTCTAATAAGTACATAAATATTTTTAAAGAGTGCGTTATCTCTGTTAAAAGCGCACTTAATCTTGCTGTCGTTAAAACTATTAAAGGTATGGGTGCTAGCGTTTGCGCCTTTATAGATAAACTTAACTTAAATGAACTTATGGGTGCTACTTATGGTGACGATACCGTTATGTTGATTTTCCCTTCAACTACTTTTGCTACTGAAGCAGTTGCTACTCTTCAAGATATTATGTTGTAGGAGTGTAGGAGGATTAATGCTTTCATCTATTTTTTTATCTAATGTTGCTCTTATTAAAAAACAAAATATTGATTTCAAAAACGGTTTTAATTGTATATTAGGTCAGTCTGGTGCAGGTAAAAGTATTATTATTGATGCGCTTAGTTTTTCTCTTGGCGCTAAGGCTGATAAATCTCTTATACGTTCAAATGAAAATTTAATGAGAGTTGATGCCGTCTTTACAGATATTTCTAAAGAAGCTTTAAATCTTCTACAAGATTGGAATATAGATTTTGATGGGGAATTGATTATTTCTAGGACTCTTAATATTGACGGGAAATCTTCTATAAAGATTAATGGTTTTCCTGCAACTACTAAAATGCTGAAAGATTTATCTTCTATTTTGACAGATTTTTGTGGTCAACATGATAGTGTTGGACTTTTAAATGAGAATAATCATCTTTTAATTCTAGATAAGTTCGCTGGCGTTGAAGTGGAAACTTTAAAGAAACAAGTTGAAATTGCTTATGATGAATATAAAACTATTTTGGATAAGATTTCCAATTTAGGTGGTGATGAAACTGAAAGAGAGCGAACTAAAGACCTTTTAACTTTCCAAATTAACGAAATTACAAATGCTAATTTAATTATAGGTGAAGATGAAACTTTGAGAGAACGTTATGATTTTATTTCTTCTGCTGAAAATATATATGAAAAAGTTTCTAATGTTTTAAATAAATTAGATGAGCAAAATGGTTGTGTTACTTCTTTTCTACATGATTCAAAAAATGAGCTTTCAAATCTATCAAATTTTAAAGAAATTGAAAATTGCCGTGAAAGAATTGAAAACTGTTATTATGAAATTAAAGACGTTGTAGATACTTTAGAAAATGTTAGACAAAATACAGATTTTGATGCGAACGAACTTGAAAGAATTGACTCAAGATTGGATTTAATTAAAAGTCTTTCAAAGAAATATGGGAAATCTATTGAGGATATTTTAGATTATAAAAGTAAATTAGAAAGTCAACTTAATGAACTTGAGAATAGTCAAGAAATATTAAATAATTTACAAAAAGAAGAAATTATTAAAAAAGAAGAATTATTGGCTTTATGTGATAAATTATCTGTGGTAAGAAAAAATAATGCAGTTGATTTTGAAAAACGCATTATATCAGAATTAGATGATTTACAAATGAAGGGGACTAGGTTTAGCGTTTGTTTTGAAAAAGATAAACCTACCAAAAATGGTTATGATAATGTAAAATTTTTATTTTCAGCAAATGTTGGACAAGATGTAAAAGATTTAAATAAAACTGCTTCTGGAGGTGAATTATCTAGACTTCTATTGGCTTTTAAAAATGTTATGTTAGACAAAGACCATGTGCAAACAATAGTGTTTGACGAAATTGATTCTGGTATAAGTGGGCATACAGCAGGTAAACTTGCAGAAAAACTTGTTAATATTTCTAAATACACTCAAATTATTTGTATTACGCATACGCCAGTTGTAGCTTCTAGGGGAAATGAATTTTTGTTAGTAGAAAAAAAGGTTATAGATAATAATACTATTTCTGTTGTAAATGCTTTAAAAGGAAATGATATAGTTACTGAGATTGCAAAACTTATAGATGGAAATCAAAATGTATCTCAAACTGCTATTGAACATGCAAAAAAATTGTTAGAAGAAAAGAGCTGATGCTCTTTTTTTTTGTAATATATAATTTTTATTCTACATACATTTAAGTAAGGAGGCTTCTATGCTTGAATTCCTTGTAGATAATCTTTCAACCTGTGCTTTTGTTGCTGTATTGTTAGTAGCATTATGTCCAGGAATTGAGAGTAAAATTGCTATTCCTTTTGCTTTATCAGTTCAAGTATGGGGAAGTGCTGTTCTTTCTCCATGGTTAGCATTTTTAATAGCATTTGTGGGAAGTATAATCCCTATTCCAATTGTCTTTTGGGTGACTCGTAAAATAAAAAATAAAACGGTAGGATTTATTCAGGAAAAGTATATTGAAAAAATTAAATCCAAATATAAGAAAAATTTTGATAGGTTAGGAAATAAAACGAGTTTATTCCAAAAATGTTTTTTCCTTGGAACTTTTGTAGCTATTCCTTTACCAATGACTGGAGTTTATACAGGGAGTATAATTTCTGGTCTTACTAATATGAAATTTTGGCATTGTTTCTTATCAATAGTTTTAGGTGAATTGGTTTCTTGTTCAGTTGTTTTATTGCTTTGTTTATTATTTGAAAATTCTGCTTTTTACATCTTAATTGCTTCGTTAATCATTTTAGTTGTGTTTGTATTATTTAATATAATTCTTTCAATCATAAACAAAATAAAAAGCCATAGAGTTTTGGAAATAAATGATAAACCTATTGATTAAAAAAATGAAAAGAGATTGTTATTTTGTTCTTCAAGAACTAAAGCATCTCTTTTCGTTTTTAAGTTAAGAACTTTATTGAAAAGTAACTTAACTTATTAGTATTATGTTCCATAAAATAAGATATTATTCAAAAAAATAAAAATAAAAATAAAATAAGGGGGATACCCTTATTTTGAAAACTTATTATATAAATATTTTCGAGTATAATAGTGTATTGGAACAGCAATTAATAATGCAAATATTGGGACTAAAATAGGTGTTAAGTATAATGACATTGTTTCAAATTGCATTCCACAAATTAAATCTATTATAAATATGGCTATTATACCAACTATAAATATTGCCCAATAAACTAAACTTGTGTATTTCATGCCGGCCTTTTTACTTGGATACAATTGAAATCTAATAAATGTGTAAACTACATATATAAAGAATAAAATTGGTATAGTATAAAATAAGAAATTTGAACTAGGTTGCAAACAATTTGCTGCACTAATAATTCCAAAAAGAATAGCACTACTAATACCTGAAAGTAGGAAAAGAAATACAGATGCAATTAAATTTAAAAAATTTGTGTTATGATTTCTCTCAACATAAGATTTTTTGTATTCCTTAAATTCTATGCCATGTCCATTATAATAAGATTTTAGTGAAGAATAATCTACAAAACTATCTACTTCATCAGTATTTTCGCTACTTTGAACAGGAGGTGTGTTTATTTTTTCTTCTTCTTTTTTTGTTTCGCGTTTGTGTTCAAATAACTTTGCCATCATATCCTTATAAGTTGGCTCTAAACTAGCATTTCTTTTTGGAGCTGGCAAATTTCTGTCATATACATTAACTTCAATATTAGGAGGGGTAATTTTCTTTTGAATAGGAATCTCATTGCTTGAAATTCTTGGGTTTGTTATCAATATTGCATCATCATTAATTTTTTCGCTTTGCTCTATTGTTTCTTGATTAAAAATTAAATTGTCATTTTCTGGTTGATTTGATGATTGTATTGGATTTGTATTTTCTTCATGTGGAATATGGCCGTTTTTTATTTCTAGCATAGATTTTTTAAGTTCTTCTATTCTAGCTCTTTGCATTTCATGTTCTTCTGCACTATCATAAACTACAGCCATTTCAATTTGATTTTCAGAAAAACTTTTCTTTTTGCGATATTTTTTTAACTCATTTGAAGTGTCGTAAAGACGTTTATTTTGTTCTTCCTCTTCAATAGATAAACCTTCTTCTTTGTCTAAAAATTTTGCATCATCTTTTTTTGTATCTTGTTCAAGAATGGATTTATAATATTCAATTTTATCTTTGTCTGTATCATCTTGTTGGCTGTTTTGGTCATCTTCTAAGGTGTTTTCTTGCAAAGAAAAGATATCAATTTGATTTTCAAGTGTATCATCATTATTTTCGTCTTGTTGTATTGATTTTTCTTTTGGTTCTGATTTAACTAAATTAAACAAATTATCTTGTTGTAAGAAAATAGGGGACTGAGTTTGTTCCGGTTTTTCATCTTCTAAAGATAATGAATTGTAGTTTGCATTAGCAAATTCCTTTTCAAGTTCTTCAAGTGTGTTTTTCCCAGAGCTTGTTATTGAATAGTAGTGCCTTTTGCCACCTAATTCACTTTCTCCCCAAAAAGATGAAGAAACATATCCTTTCTTTTCCATTCTGGTTAGACATGAATAAAGGGTAGGCTTTTTCATAATGTAGTTTCCACCAGTTTTTTTAGAAATATATTCAATAATCTCTAAGCCATATTTAGAACCTTCTTTAAGACTGTCAAGAACTAAATATTGAACTTGTCCATTTGAATTGAATGCCATATACAATTCTCCTATATTGAAATTATATCTTTTTGAAATAAAATTGTCAAATTTTTTTAATAGGTATTATGCAAAAATTTTTTATTGCATAATATAACATATAATGAGTAGTATGTTGATTTAAAACACAATATGTTGTGTATTATGCAAAATTTGCTTATTTAACAAATTATGTAAATAAAAATATTTTATTTGGTTATTGTTATATTTTGGCTTTTTAATAATAAAATGGTATAATCAAAATATGAATATTGAAATTATAAAAGAAAAAAGAAAAAGTATAATACTTAAAGTATTGAGTTGTGAAAAGGCTGTTCTTAAAGTACCTTTACATATAAGTGATAAAAGGGTGAATGAATTTATTAAAAGCAAGACAAGGTGGCTAGATAGAGTTGCGAGAAAAATGGAAGAAAAACAAGAATTTTCTTGTTCTTTTGATTTTAATAATTTTATTTATCTTCATGGAAAAAAGATAGATAGAAAAAATAATCTAATCGAACATTTTGATGAAATGAGTGAAGCACAAAAAAGTAAAGCAATAAAAGAGTTTTATCTTTCTCATTTTGATTATTTGATTAATTTAACTAAGGAGATTTCAGAAGGAAGTAATTTAAAATATAAAGACATTAAACCTTTAAATTCAGTTAGAATTTGGGGGAGTTATAATGTAAATGGTTGTATTAAACTTAATTGGAAATTATTAGTTTTACCTGAAAATCTTGTTAAATACGTTATTTGTCATGAACTTTGTCATAGCAAATATATGAATCATAAACCTATATTTTGGAGAGAAGTTCAACGGATTTGTCCTAATTGTAAAGAGTTGCGTAAAGAACTTGAAAATTACTCCTTTCTTTTAAATAGTAATCTTTAAAAGTATATTATGAAAAATTCTACAAAAACTATGGTTATGAAAAAACAATATTTTTGTATAGTCACATTTTTAATTGTGTTTTTGTTATTTACCTCTATAATCTCTCCTCTGCAAGAACTATCTGGACTTGAAAATGGTTTCTTGACAGGGTATGAAGATGTGGAAATTGCTAATCAAAGTGGAAGGTTTGGTGCTTTTAAAAGTGAATTAGTTGAAAGAGAAAAAACTGTTGGTGGTCAAAAGGTTAAACAGGGGGAAATAGTCTTTAAATTATTTGGATTTATTCCTATAAAAAAAGTTGATGTAAGACTTTCTAATGATGATGAATATTATGTTGGTGGTGTGCCTATTGGCTTATCTATTTGTACAGATGGGGCTATTGTACTTAGTGAAGAGAATGGAAATATTTTTAAAGAGGGTGATATAATCACTAAAATAAATGGACAAGAATTATCTTCCTTAGAAAGTTTTTCTGATTATATTAAAGAAACACCTGAGGAGGTTGAAGTTGAGTTTATTCGAAAAAATAAACCTTATAAAACGCTTGTAAAAACAATTAAAGATGAAAATGGTGATTTAAAACTTGGTATTTGGGTTAAAGACGATGTTGCTGGAATTGGTACTTTGACTTTTGTAAATAAAAACACTTTTGAATATGGTGCTTTGGGACACCCTATAGTAGAGTTAAACAGTGGTAGCGTCATTCCTGTTGCTAAAGGAAATGTTTTTGAATGTAACTTGATTGGCATTGATAAAGGAAAGAAAAATGACCCTGGAGAACTTAGATGTGTGTTTGTAGCGTCTGATAAAAGCAAGGGAACTATTATTAGTAACTCCAAATTTGGAATTAAAGGTGTTTTAAATGAAATAGATAATCTTGTAGATGAAAATTTAACAGCTAAAATTGGGGGACGTTTAGGAGTTAAAATGGGTGCTGCAAAGATAGTTTCAAGTGTTAGTGGTATTCGTGAAGAATATGATATTGAAATTATTAAAGCAAATTATCAAAAATCTGCAAATGATAAAAGCATCGTTTTTAGGGTAAAAGATAAACGCCTTTTGGAACTTACAGGTGGTATTGTTCAGGGTATGAGTGGCTCTCCAATTATGCAAGATGGAAAAATTGTTGGTGCTGTTACTCATGTCTTTTTAAATGACCCTACAAAAGGTTATGGAGTTTATACTGATTTTATGTTATAGAATTAAACAATATATTCATGTATTATGCGTGAATAATACACAATATATGGTGTAGTATGCAATATAATTAATCTAAACTATGAATTTTTACTTTATTTGCTACTGATTTTCTCATATCTTCATTTATTGCTGCATAATGCTTTCGGGTCGTGTTTACATCTTTATGTCCAAGAACATCTGCTACGATATAAATGTCTTTTGTTTCTCTATATAAATTTGTACCAAATGTAGAACGAAGTTTATGAGGTGATATCTTTTTTAAGGGACTTCCTTCTTTAGCAAACTTTTTTACTAAGTTTTCAACTGCTCTAACACATATTCTTTTGTTTTGGAGGGAAACAAACATTGCGTTTTCATTTGGGTCTAATTTTAATGTTTCTCTTTTTCTTAACCAATTTTGCAATGCTTCTGTAACTTCCATTGAAAAATATAATATTGCTTGATTTCCACCTTTTCTTGTCACTTTAAACGCGTTTTGTGAAAAATCAAAATCTTCTATATTCAAACCTACAAGTTCTGAAATACGTATCCCTGTGCCTAAAAATAGGGTTACGATTGCATTATCTCTTTCTTGAGTGTTTTTATTATATGTTTTTTGTCTTTGTGTAAAGGTTGTAGGTGATTGAACTGCATTCAACATTCTTTCAACTTCATCTTTTTCAAGCCTTATTATTTCTTTGTTGTGAAGTTTTGGTGTTTCTATTTTGCTTGCTACGTTAGAGGATATCATATCATGATTAAATAAATATTTAAAAAAACTCCTTACGCTTGCAAGCTTTCTAGCTTTTCCTCTTTCAGTATTTTTAACCATTTTATCGTTATTTTCATAATAAGAAAGATAGGAAAGGTAATTTTCTATATTTCGTGATTGTAATTCATTTATATCTTCAAGTGTTATTTCTGCTTTTGGCTTTTTTACAACATATTTTTCTAGGTATTCAAAAAAAACGCATAAATCCATTGCATAATTTACTCTTGTAAGTGTCGATGTATTATTCTCTATTCCTGTGAAAAAATCATAACAAAAATCGGGCAAACTACTTAGATAATTTCCGATTTTTTGCATATTTTTCAAATCTCTTTTTTCATAATATGACATTTTGCTCATGCTTAAATTATAAATCAATTTATTCGTAAAATCAAATTTTTTTATGAGATTTTCATTTTCTTTTTACGCTTTTTTCTTATATTATTTTATAAAGTTTTCTTATTTTAGACAAAATCTATTTTTTTTAGTGTCAATATTTGTTGCATTTTAGCAAAATATGTGTTAAACTTAACTAGTTTTACAAAACTTAAAAAGGGGAATAAAATGTACAAAATAAAAAAAGAAAATACTAAAGTTGAAGTCGAGATGACTATCGACAATAAAGAATGGAACGATGCTGTCGAATTAATTTATCAGCAAAATAAAGCAAAATATTCTGTAGAAGGATTTAGAAAGGGACACGCTCCTAGAAAGGTTATTGAAAAAACTTACGGTGACGGGGTTTTCTTTGATGATACTTTTAATTATTTTTATGAAAAAACTATGAACGAAATCTTAAGTAAAAATCCTGAATACGAACCTGTTGTTCAACCTAGAACTGAATTACAAAGCTATACCATTGAGGCTGGTCTTAAGGCTACTATTAAATTTGAAATTGTGCCTGATTTTAAATTATGTGATTACAAAGGTATCTCTATTAAAGTTCCTGATACTACTGTTTGTGAACATGATATTCAACATGAAATTGACCACCTTCTTGAAGATAATGCTAAATTTGAAAAAGTTGACAGACCTGCTAAATTAAGCGATAGTGTCCTTATTGATTTTAAGGGATTCCTTAATGATGTCGAATTCGCTGGTGGCTCTGCTAATGACTATGTCCTTGTTCTAGGCTCTCATTCTTTTATAGATAACTTTGAGGACCAACTCGTTGGACATAAAGCTGGAGATAATGTTGATGTCCATGTTACTTTCCCAGCTGATTATCCTTCTCAAGAACTTAAAGGGCAACCAACTACATTCAAAGTTCTTATCAAAGAAGTTAGAGAAAAACAATTACCTACTTTCAATGACAAATTTGTTGCTGATACGACAGAATTTGAAACTGTTGATGAGTATAGAAAAGATATAACTGCTCATATTCAATCTATGAAGAGTGAACGTCAAAAGGAAGAATTTGAATTCGGACTTAGAGATTATCTTGTTGAACATACCGATATTCAAATTCCAGAAGAAATGATTGAAGTTAATACTAGAAATGATATGGCTAGAATGTCTGAAACTTTAAAAATGTATGGCTTAACTCTTGAGGACTATGTAAGAAGAACTACAGGTAGTGATATTGAAAGTTATCAAAAGGAAGTTAGAAAAAGAGTTGTATCTTCTATCAAGGCTAGATATATCTTTAGAAAGATTATTGATGAAAATAATCTTGAACCAAGTGCTAGTGAATACAAAAAGAAAACTAAAGGCTTAACTAAACCTGAAGATATCGCTAAAGCTGAAAATGACCTTTTACTTGATGCTCTTTGGAATTTCTTAAGAGATAATAATAAAATGGATATTCAAAAACATTGTCATAATGATTAATTTTTAGGAGGTTTTTTATGTTAATTCCTATGGTTGTTGACCAAACAGGTGCTAATGAAAGGTCCTATGATATTTATTCTAGATTACTTGAAGATAGAATTATCTTTTTAACTGGTGAAATTACTGACGCTACTGCTAATGTTGTTATTGCTCAACTTATTTATTTGGAAGGTAAAAATCCAGATAAAGATATCTTCCTTTACATTAACAGTCCTGGTGGCTCTGTTAGTGCCGGTATCGCTATTTACGATACTATGAACTATATTAAATGCGATGTTTCGACTATTTGTATCGGTCTTGCTGCTTCTATGGGCGCTTTCTTACTTTCAAGTGGTACTAAAGGTAAAAGATTTGCATTACCTAATAGTGAAATTATGATTCATCAACCTTTAGGTGGAACTCAAGGGCAGGCTAGCGATATCGAAATTCAAGCTCAACATATGAAGAAAACTAAAAATATGCTTAACAAAATTTTAAGTCAAAATACAGGCAAAAGTTTAGAAACTATAGAAAAAGATACAGACAGAGATAATTATATGTCTGCTGACGAAGCAAAAAAATATGGCTTAATTGATAGTATATTTATCACTAGAAAATCAAAAAAATAATATAAGGGGCTGGAATGAAAGATATTGAAATGTGTACTTGTACTTTTTGTGGGCGTCCACAAAAGGCTGCAAAAAAATTGATAGCAAGTCCAAATGGTGATGCTTTTATTTGTGATGACTGCGTCAGAATTTGTGCTGATATAATAAAAGAAGAAACTGTAAAAGTCAAAGCTTTTAAGGACCTTGTTTTACCTTCTCCTAAAGATATCAAGAAAAGTCTTGATGCTTTTGTTATTGGTCAAGAACAAGCTAAAAAAGTGCTTTCAGTGGCTGTTTATAATCATTATAAAAGAATTAATTATAATGAACATAACAAAATTAATGCTAAAAAGACTAAAGAAGATAAAAATACTTTGGAACTTGAAAAAAGTAATGTCCTTATGATTGGCCCTACTGGTTCGGGAAAAACTTTACTTGTAAAAACTCTTGCTAAAATTCTTGATGTCCCTTTTGCTTGTGCAGATGCTACAACTCTTACTGAAGCTGGTTATGTCGGTGAAGATGTTGAAAATGTCCTTCTTAAACTCATTCAAAACGCTGACTATGATATTGAAAAGGCTCAAAGAGGAATTATTTATATTGACGAAATTGATAAAATTGCAAGAAAAAGTGAAAATCGTTCTTTAACTCGTGATGTTGGAGGAGAGGGTGTTCAACAAGCTCTTTTAAAAATTATCGAAAGTACTATTGCGAGTGTTCCTCCTCAGGGTGGTAGAAAACACCCTCATCAAGAAATGATACAAATTGACACAACAAACATACTTTTCATTTGTGGTGGCGCTTTTGTAGGGTTAGATGATATTATTTATAAAAGACTTTCAACTTCTTCTATCGGCTTTAATGCCAATATCAAAAATTCTAACGAAAAAGCTAAAGTTGATTTTTCAAAAGACGTACAACCAGATGATTTAATTAAGTTTGGCTTGATTCCTGAATTTGTTGGAAGACTTCAAATTGTAACCGGCCTTGATAATTTAGATGAAAATGCAATAAAAAGAATTTTAGTTGAACCTAAAAATTCTATTGTTAAACAATATAAACAAATGTTTAAAATTGATGGATTTGACCTTGAATTTGAGGACGATGTGTTAGAATATATCTCTAAACGTGCTATCGAATTAAAAACAGGCGCTAGGGGCATTAGAACTATTATGGAAACTAAAATGCTTGAACTTATGTTCGATTTGCCTGATGCAAATGTATATAATAAGATTATCATTACTCGTGATTTTATTGAAAACGGCAAAGAACCTATTTTAATTAAAAAAGAAGAAGAGAAAAAAGCAGTTTAATAAATTTAAAAAGAAGACTTTTATCTTCTTTTTTTATTTTCTCTTAATTTTGTTTGACAAATTATTCTTAAAAGGGTTAAACTTATTAAGTAGGAAAATTGTACTATTTTCGTCTAGACATTTTCTTATTTAATTGGAGAGAATATGAATGGTTTATTATTAGATGTCTCTCCTGCAATCGTGTCTGTGATAGCGATAGTTTTATTCATTGTTGGACTTGCTTTAGGATTCGTCGTTTACAAAATATACAGCAGTAAAAAAAATGAAAAAAATAAGTCTAACGCGCTTAAAATCATTGAAGATGCGTATGCAGAAGCTAAGACAATAAAAAAAGAAGCAATTATAGAAAGCAAAGAGCAATCTCAAAAAGTTAAAGACCAAGTTGAACAGGAAATTAAAGAAAGACGTCTTGAAGTTTCTAAACTTGAAGAACGTTTAAATCAAAGAGAAGAATTTATTGAAAAAAAAGAACTTGCTCTTGACAAAAGAAATGAACAAATTGAGGAAGAAAAGAAGGGAATAGCTGACTTAAAAGAAAATCTAGAAAAAATTAAACAAGAACAAGAAGATACTAAAATTAAAATTATAGAGGAACTTGAAAAGGTTTCTAAACTTTCTCGTGCCGAAGCTAAAGATGTCCTTATTTCTCAAATGAGAAATGATGCTCAAAAAGAAGCTGTCGCAATCGTTAAAAAACTTGAAGATGATGCTAAAGAAGAAGGGGAAAAGAAAGCTAGAGAAATTATTGGTCAAGCTCTTCAAAGATGTGCTACTGACACTACAAGCGAAATGACTGTAAGTGTCGTTGCTCTTCCTAATGACGAAATGAAAGGAAGAATTATTGGCCGAGAAGGTCGAAATATAAGAGCAATCGAAGCAGCTACTGGTGTGGAACTTATCGTTGATGATACACCTGAAACAATCACTATTTCTGGTTTTGACCCTATCAGAAGAGAAGTTGCTAGATTATCACTTGAAAAACTTATTTCTGATGGAAGAATTCATCCAACAAGAATTGAAGAAATTGTTGAAAAAATGCAAAATGAGGTTGATAAGACCATTAAACAGGCTGGTGAAGAGGCTTGTAACGAAACAGGTATATTTAATCTTAATCCTGAATTGGTTAAAACTCTTGGACGTTTGAAATACAGAACAAGTTATGGACAAAATGTGCTTAAACACTCTATTGAATGTTCAATTATTGCTGGACTTTTGGCTAGTGAAATGGGTGCAAATGTAAAAATCGCTAAACGTGGTGGACTTTTACATGATATTGGTAAAGCTTTAGACCATGAACTTGAAGGTACTCATGTTCAAATTGGCGTTGAACTTGCAAGAAAATGTGGTGAAAATGAGGAAGTTATACATTGTATCGAGGCTCATCACTTTAATGTAGAATTTAAAACTATTGAAGCTGTTATTGTTCAGGTTGCCGATGCTATTTCAAGCTCTAGACCTGGTGCTAGAAGAGATAGCTTTGAAAACTATATTAAAAGACTTCAACAACTTGAAGATATTGCTAATAGTTTTGACGGAGTCGACAAATCCTTTGCAGTTCAAGCAGGACGTGAAGTTAGAATTATTGTAAAACCAGAAGAAATTTCTGATAGTCAGGCTATGTTTATGGCAAAAGAAATTGCTTCTAAAATTGAAAATGAAATGCAATATCCTGGACAAATCAAAGTTAATGTCATTCGAGAAAGTAGGTTTACTGAAACTGCTAAATAACGAAAGATTATTAAACTTTTATTGCATATAAAATTTTAAGGAGGAAATTATGGCAGAAGAAAATAAAAAAGAAAAAAAGAAGAGAGAACCTCGTACTTGGTCAACAACAAAGGTACTTGATTGCGTAGCGTATTTTGCTATCATATTTATCGCTATCGCTTTAATCTTTAGGTTGGCTTTCAGAGAACATACGCCAGATGTTGCAAACGCTTTTGCTTCTATTGGTGAGTGTTTGGCTTATGTTATTTGTATTATGCTTGGTTTCTATTGGACTATGCGTAAAAGAGGTAGTGGCTGGAACAAACATAATTTATGGTGGCTTATCTGCTGGATTATCGCAACTGTTATCATAATTGTTATTTATATCTGTAATATAGCAATTTAATTTGGTGATTAAATGAATAAACTTCCGTATATTGTGACTGCAACTGTCATTGCGTTAGCAGGGTTATTCGCTATTTTAAATAGATTTTGGTCAGGCTTTGTATATTTTGTGCTTGTTTCTTTATTGTTGCTTTCACTTTTCTGGACAGGTTGGTTAATTTATTTATATTTTTCAGACTTTCAAGAAGAGTTAAAAGAAAGATTTAACTATTTTAAATCTAAAACTATAAATGAAACTAAAATTACAACAGACTATTTTGAAGAAAATATTGCAATTTTTAAAAAACAATTTAACAAAAAAACTTTGAAAGACAAAATTTTAAAGTGGTTTCAAATCCTTATTGCTTTTTCAATTGCTATAACTTTCTTAATAGGTATGATTTTTGTTTGATAAGATTACAGACCTTCTTGGTCTGTTTTCTTTTTAAAAACATTTTGAAAATTATATCTAATTTGTTATAATTGCTTTAAGTGCATTTTAGGAGAAATGATGTTATCTAAAGTTCTTAGTTTTGGTCTTAATGGTTTAGAAGGTTTTCAAGTACAAATTGAAACTGACATCATTGGTGGGTTACCTCATTTTGATATTGTTGGTCTTGGAGATAAGTCTGTTATTGAGGCAAGAGAAAGAGTAAAATCTGCAATAAGAAATTCAGGGTTTGAATTTCCTGTAAAACATTATACTATCAATCTTGCACCTGCTGACTTAAAAAAAGAAGGTCCACTGTTTGATTTAGGCATTGCTGTTGGAATTCTAGCAGCAACAGAACAAATTGTAGAAAAATCTTTTGAAGATTACATATTTTTAGGCGAACTTTCACTTGATGGAACTATTAAAAAGGTGAGGGGTGTTTTACCTATTCTTATTTCAGCAAGAACTTTAGGTTTTAAGAAAATTATTATACCAAAAGATAACTCTGAAGAAGCTAAGTTTATTTCAGGAATAGATATTTATCCATTTTCGTCTTTGAAAGAACTTGTTATTTTTTTGAATAAAGAAAATAGTTTTCCAATTAATCCAATCAAAACAAAATCTTTTGAAGAAATTGAAAAAATTAATTCAAATAAATTAGATTTTGAAAATGTAAAAGGGCAAAAAGTTGCTAAAAGGGCACTTGAAATTGCAGCAGCAGGGGGTCATAATGTACTTATGATTGGACCTCCTGGTAGTGGAAAAAGTATGTTGGCAAAATGTTTTTCTGGTATTTTACCAGATTTAACTTTTGAAGAAGCTTTAGAAGTCACTAAAATTCATTCTGTTGCAGGGGAACTTGATTTAAGACAAGGAATAATCACAGAAAGACCTATTCGAACTCCACACCATACAGCTTCAACAATAAGCTTGACTGGAGGTGGAACTCATTGTAAACCAGGGGAAATTAGCCTTGCTCATAATGGGGTTCTTTATCTTGACGAATTTCCTGAGTATTCTCGTCAGCTTATTGAAACTCTTAGACAACCACTTGAAGATGGTTATATTACTGTTGCTCGTGCAAATCAAACTGTTACGTATCCAGCTTCCTTTACTCTTATTGCTAGTATGAATCCATGTCCTTGTGGCTATTATGGTTCAAAAGAACGTGAATGTAAATGCACACCTGCACAAATTCATAAATATTTATCAAAAATTTCAGGACCTATTTTAGATAGGATTGATATACATATTGAAGTTGACAATGTTTCATATAAAGAATTAAATAATAATCAAAAAGAGGAATGTTCGTCAGAAATAAAACAAAGGGTAGATAAAGCAAGAAAAATGCAATTAGAAAGATTCAAATCTTCAAAAAATTATTGTAATGCTAAAATGACAGTACCTCAAACAAAGAAGTTTTGTAAACTATCGCCAGATTGTGAAAAACTTATGGAACTTGCTTTTTCTAATTTGAAATTGAGTGCTAGGGCACATGATAGAATTTTAAAGGTTGCAAGAACAATCGCTGATTTAGACGGATTAGAAGATATTTTACCTTCACATATTGCTGAGGCTATTTCATATCGCAGTCTTGATAGAAAATATTTAGAGGTCTGAGGTGTATATGACAGAAAAAGAAAAACTTATTATTTATCTTTCAAATTTTGAAATAAGTATAAAGAAACAAGAAGGTTTAATCAAACTTTTAGGTGATAGAAACATAGAAGAACTTTTGTCATCTGATATTGAAAACTTTTCTAAAGATGAATTACAAAAAATCAGATTAAATTATAACAAACAAAAATTAGATGAATATATAAAAAATATAATAAACTCAGGCATTAAAATCCTTACAATTTTTTCAAAGGAATATCCAAAATCGCTCTTAAATTTACCTGATAGACCTCTTATCCTTTTTGCAAAAGGTGATTTAGGGCTATTAAATGGTAGGTGCTTAGCAATGGTTGGCACTAGAATGGCATCTAACTATGGAAAAATGATTACTGAAAAATTTGCAAAAAAATTGGCTCAAAGTGGATTTGTTATTGTTAGTGGCTTATGTTATGGGATTGATTCAATTTCTCATAAAAATACACTAATTGTTGGAGGAAAGACTATTGCAGTCATTGGGAGTGGTCTTAACCATATTTATCCTGCTGTAAACAACTCTTTAGCTAAAGATATTTCTGAAAATGGACTGCTTTTAAGTGAATATCCACCATCATTTGAACCTAAAAGATATACTTTTCCTAGAAGAAATCGTATAATTGCAGGGTTGAGTCAAGGAGTATTAATTACTGAAGCTGGGTTAAAAAGTGGAACTGTGCATACAAAAGAGTATGCTTTAGAGTATGGTAAAGATATTTTTGCCGTTCCTGGAAATATCACAAACTCAAAAAGTGAGTTACCAAACCATTTAATTAAAATAGGTCAAGCAAATTGTGTAACTTCTCCAGACGATATTATTGAATTTTATGGTTTACAACCTCAAGTGACGTCAAATAAATCAATTTCATTAAATTTTGAAGAAAAAATGATTTTAGATTTACTCGAAAATGAAGAACGAACTTTTGAGTATTTGGCAGAAAAATCTAAAATTCCTACTAATATTTTAAATAGTTATTTGACAACTCTTGAAATTCGTGGTTTAATAAAAAGGTTGCCAGCACAAACATATGCTGTTATATAATTTATACATAAAGGAGTAAATTTTGAAACTTGTAGTTATAGAAGCACCTGCTAAAAGGGAAACATTAAAAAAATATTTAGGTAATGGTTATGAGGTATTTGCTACAAAGGGGCATATACGTGATTTACCAGCAAAATCTTTTTCTATTGACTTAAATCATAACTATGAACCTTATTATGAAATTAATCCAGACAAAAAAGAACTAATTTCTGAATTAAAGAAAAAAGCATCAAAAGCCGAAGAAGTTTTAATCGCAACCGACCCTGATAGAGAGGGAGAGGCTATTTCTTGGCATGTTGCCTATGTTTTGGGATTAGACCCTAACACTAAATGTCGTATCCAATTCAACGAAATATCTAAAAAAGCCGTTCTTAAGGCTTTAACTGAACCAAGAGTGATTGATATCAACCTTGTAAATGCTCAACAAGCACGTAGGGTTATGGATAGAATAGTTGGTTATAAATTATCACCTATTTTATCTCGTAAAATTGCTCCTAAACTTTCTGCAGGAAGAGTTCAATCTGTTGCTCTTAAACTTGTGGTTGATAGAGAAAAAGAAATTGAAGAATTTAAACCAGAAGAGTATTGGGTTGTAACTGCTAATCATGAAAAGGATAATATAAAATTCAAATCCTCGCTAACTAGTTTTAAGGGTAAAAAAATAAAGCCTGTAAATAAAGATGAAGTTGATAAAATTTTATCTGCAATCAAGGGAGTGGATTTTGAAGTTTCTAACATTAAGAAGAGTAATACAAAGTCACATGCTCCAGCTCCATTCACTACAAGCACAATGCAACAAGATGCAGGCAGTAAACTTGGATTAACTTTAAAAAGAACAACATCTTGTGCTCAAGAGTTGTATGAAGGTGTAGAAATTGAAGGGGAAGGAAAAATAGCTCTTATCACTTATATCAGAACGGATAGTACTAGAGTTTCAGTTGATGCACAGAATGCTTGCCGTGATTTTATTGCTGAAAAATATGGTAAAAATTATGTTCCTGCCAAACCTAATATTTATGCAAGCAAAAAAAATGCACAAGATGCACATGAAGCAATAAGACCAATTTCTCTACAAATGACACCAGAAAGAGTTAAATCTTCATTAAATAAAGATAATTATAAACTTTATAAATTAATATATGATAGATTTGTAGCTAGTCAAATGAGTGAAGCTCAATACTCAAATGTTAATGTTTCTTTAAGGGCAGGAGAATATGAATTTAAAGCAGTTGGAAAAACTCTTGAATTTGCAGGTTACACAGCTGTTTATAAAGATGTTTTAGAAGATGAAAAGCAGGAAATTAACAAACTTCCAAAACTTGAAGAAAACGAAAAAGTAAAAGTTTTAGAAATCAAAGAAGAACAAAAATTTACTAAGCCACCAGCTCGTTTTACAGAAGCAAGTTTGGTTAAAGCTATGGAAGAAAAAGGCATAGGCAGACCAGCAACTTATGCTGCAACAATAACTATTTTAACTGCAAGAAATTACTGTATAAAAGAAGGTAAAAATCTTGTACCAACTGAACTTGGAAAGAAAATTTGTGATTATCTTGAAAAGTTTTTCAGCAAAATTATTAATGTTAAATTTACTGCTCATATGGAAAATCGATTAGATGATATTGCCGAAAATAAAGATGAATGGCATAGTGTGGTTGATAGTTTTTGGAACGGGTTTAAAGACCTGCTTAAAAATGCCGATGCAAGCAGTTTAACTATGAAATCTCAACCTATCGAAACTGATATTGTTTGTGATAAGTGTGGACATAAAATGTTGATAAGAGAGGGGAGATATGGAAAATTTTTAGGTTGCTCTAATTTCCCTAAATGTCGAAATATTATGCCTTACGAAGATGATAAGAAAACTATTGCTAAATGTCCAAATTGTGGTAAAAATGTATATTCTTTTAAAACTAAGCACGGAAAAACATTTTATGCTTGTGAGGATAGAAAAGGGTGTAATTTCATGAGTTGGGATATCCCTACAGGAGAAAAATGTCCTAATTGTGGCAAATTTTTGGTTAAACATGGAAAAGTAATCAAATGTTCAAGTTGTGATTATAAAGTATAAGTAGCAAAAAAAATTAGGATAAACTATTTCAAATATGATATAATTACTTTAACAAAAAGGAGAATATATGGAAGAAAATATTTTTAGAGGCACTACAATTTGTGCTGTTAAAAGAAATGGAAAAATCGCTGTAGCAGGTGATGGACAAGTTACAATGTCAAATAGTATAATTTTTAAAAACAATGCGAAAAAGGTTAGAAGAATTTATAATAATAGTGTTGTTATTGGATTTGCAGGCTCAGTTGCTGATGCTTTTTCTTTAAGTGAAAGATTTGAGGCTATGCTTAATAAATTTTCTGGAAACCTTATGAGAAGTGCTGTTGAACTTGCTCAAACTTGGAGAGATGATAAAGCAATGCGTAAACTTGAAGCTATGATGATTGTTGCTGATAAGAATCAAATTTTATTATTAGATGGAACAGGTGATGTCATAGAACCTCAAGATGATGTATGTGCAATAGGTTCTGGTGGAAACTATGCTTTAGCAGCAGCAAGAGCTTTAGTACAAAATACTGATTATACTGCAAAAGAAATTGCTTATAAGTCTTTAAAGATTGCAAGTGAAATTTGTGTGTTTACTAACGATAATATAATTGTAGAAGAATTATAGGAGGGGGAAAAATATGAGTTTAACTTCAAAACAAATAGTAAATGAACTTGATAAATATATTGTTGGGCAAAGCAAAGCAAAAAGAGCTGTTGCTGTTGCTTTAAGAAACAGATATAGAAGAAGTAAGTTGCCGGTTGATGTAAGAGATGAAATCACTCCTAAGAATATTGTTATGAGTGGACCAACCGGAGTAGGAAAAACTGAAATAGCAAGAAGACTTGCAAAACTTGTAGGCTCTCCATTTGTAAAAGTAGAAGCAACTAAATATACTGAAGTTGGATATGTTGGACGTGATGTTGAAAGTATGGTTAGAGATTTAGTTGAAGTTGCTGTAAGAATGGTAAAAGACCAAAAGAAAAAAGAAGTTGAAGACAAAGTTATGCCTATTGTAGAGGCTAAACTTGTTGATGCTCTTTTTCAAAATCGTAGAGTAACACAAGTTGAAGTTGATAGAGAGAGCTTGATAAAAGAACTTCATGAAGGCAAATGTGAGGAAGAAGTAGTTGAAATAGTTGTGATTGATAATCCTAAACCAATGATGGCAATCGGGGGAAATGAAATAAGTTTGGGTTCTATGTTTGAAGGGATTACTCCACCAAGACATAAAAAAAAGAAACTAACTGTAAAACACGCAAGAGAAGCGTTATTGCAAGAAGAATCTGATAAAGTTATAGACAATGACAATGTCAATGAAGAGGCAATCCAACTTGCTGAAGAACAAGGAATAATTTTTATAGATGAAATAGATAAGATAATTGGAAAAAGTCAAGCTACAAATAGCGCAGACGTTTCAAGAGAAGGTGTGCAAAGAGATATTTTGCCTATAGTCGAAGGAAGTACAGTTCCTACTAAATACGGCAATGTAAAGACTGATTTCATTTTGTTTATTGCAGCAGGAGCTTTCCATGTTGCAAAAATGGAAGATATGATACCAGAACTTCAAGGAAGATTTCCAATTGTTGTTAATTTAGAAAGCTTAACAAAAGAAGATTTTAAGAAAATTCTTACAACTCCAAAAAATGCTATAACTCTTCAATATGCAAATCTTTTAAAAGTTGATAATATTAATTTGATTTTTAAAGATGATGCTCTTGATGAAATAGCTGAAATGGCAGAAAGAGAAAATGAAACAAGTCAAGATTTAGGGGCAAGAAGATTGCATACAATTATGGAAACCGTTTTAGAAGATGTTTCTTTTAATGCTACAGGTGACCATCCAATGCTTGATGTCGTTATAGATAAAAAATATGTTCAAAATGTATTTAAAGATAGACAAGCTAAATATGATTTAAAGAAATATGTTTTATAAACTAAATATAGTGGTGTTATGTAATAAAAAGATTGAATAATACCACAATATATACATACCAAGGAGAGAATTATGTGGAATGACAGAACTTCACTTTTAATAGGTAAAGAAGGTTTGAAAATTCTCGAACAAAGCCATGTCGCTGTTATTGGTATTGGTGGTGTTGGTGGATATGTTACACAACTTTTAGCTCGTGCTGGAATAGGTAAAATCACTATTGTAGATTTTGATAGAGTTGACGAAACAAATATAAATCGTCAAGTTGTTGCAAACATAGATACTATCGGACAACTAAAAACTGATGTTATGTATCAACAAATAAGGAAAATTAATCCGTTATGTAATGTAAGAGTTCTGGCCGATAAAATTTCAAAAGACAATATTGAAAAGGTTATATCGCCAGATTGTTCATATGTGGTTGATGCTATAGACAATGTGACAAACAAAATTGAACTTATTTCTTATTGTAAGAAAAATAATATCAATATCATTTCAGCTATGGGTGCAGGAAATCGCATTTGTATTCCTGAATTTATTGTTACCGATATTTATAAAACTCAAAATGATGGTTTAGCTAAAATTTTAAGAAAAAAATTAAGAGAAGAAAATATTGATTGTCTTGATGTTGTTACAACACTACAAAAACCACTTAAATCATCAGATGATGGAGTTATTGGAAGTATATCATATTTTCCTGCAATGTGTGGTTGTGTAATTTCTGCTTTTGTTATTAACAAATTACTTCAAAATAAAAATTTTAACGGAGGGAAAAATGGAAATAATTAAAGAACAAGATTTTGAAAAAACTATACAAAATGGACTTGTTGTGGTTGATTTTTTTGCTAATTGGTGTGGACCTTGTCGTATGATGGCTCCAATTCTCGAAGAAGCACAAAAAAAACTAGGTGACAGTGTAAAAATTGTAAAGGTTGATGTGGACGAAAGTGAAAATTTGGCTAAAAAATTTGGAATTATGAGTATCCCTACTTTGCTATTTTTTGTTGATGGACAACTTAAAGATAAGCATATTGGACTTATGATGAAAGATGAATTTATTGAAATTTGTGAAAAATATAAGAAAATTTATTTTCAATTTGTTTTTTCTTTATTATAAAAATACTATTGACAAGACCTTTATTTAGTGATAAAATAATAGAGTAATTCAAAACTTTATGTTTTTTAAAAGGAAAATTTATGGAAAGAAGAATCTATTTAGATAATGCATCTACTACTTATGTTTCTAATGAAGTCCTTAATGAAATGGTCCCTTGTTTCAATACTATTTATGGGAATGCCGGCTCTCTTCATGCTTATGGACGTGATGCAATGGCTATAATTGATAGGGCTAGAGATAGAGTTAAAGATGCTATAAATGCTAGTAAAGCAAATGAAATCTATTTCACTAGTGGTGGTACTGAAGCTGATAATTGGGCTATCATCGGAACTGCTCATGCTTATGCAAACAAAGGTAAACACATAATTACAAGCCAAATTGAACATCATGCTATTCTTCACGCTTGCGAACAACTTGAAAAAGAAGGCTATGAAGTTACTTATCTTCCAGTTGATAAATATGGACTTGTAAGTTTGCCAGACCTTTTACATTCAATCAGAAAAGATACTACATTAATTTCAATTATGACTGTAAACAATGAAGTTGGCACAATTCAGAATATTAAGGCAATCGCTAATATTGCTCATAGTTATGGTATCGTTTTTCATACTGATGCAGTTCAAGCAATAGGTTGTTTGAAAATTGATGTACAAGATATGGGAATAGATTTACTTTCTATGTCTGCACATAAAATTCATGGTCCTAAAGGTGTCGGTGCTTTGTATGTTAAAAATGGCATAAGAATTGACCCAATTACTTATGGTGGAACAAGCCAAGAAAGAGGCAAAAGAGCCGGAACTGAGAATATACCAGGTATTGCAGGTTTTGGTAAAGCTATTGAAATTGCTACTAGAAATATGATGATAAATAACAAAAAACTTAAAACAATAAGAGAATACTTCTTAGATAAATTAAAAGAAAAAGTTGAATTTTATCAAGTAAATGGTCATCCACATCAAAAATCAAATTCTATTGTTAGTATTTCGTTCTATGGAATAGAAGGTGAAAGTATTATGATGTTGCTTGACCTTTCAGGAATTTGTGTTTCAACTTCTTCAGCTTGTACTTCAAAATCACTTCTTCCTTCACACGTTTTAAAAGCAATGGGAATTGATGATGAGATTGCACAAGGAACAATAAGATTTTCATTTGGAACAAACATTTCTAAATCAGATGTTGACTATGTGATTGATGAACTTCAAAAGGTGGTTGCAAAAC
>CANQFL010000002.1 GCA_947598785.1 uncultured Clostridia bacterium | reverse complement strand
TATTCTTCTTTGCTTTCCAGCGTTCATCTGCAAGAGTTTTTATTTCTTCAGGTATGTTTTCTTTCTTTTTTTCAACAAAATTTAAAAACTTAGAGAAATCTTCTTTAAACAAACCTAATAAAGAATATGTTTTAATAACACTATTCAAGGTTTTGACAACAGTTTTATCATTCTTGTTTATTTTATCTTTTGCATTTTTAAAAATATTAAATAAAAATGAAAGAGCTTTTGCTGTGTTTAAATCATCTCTCATTGCATTATCAAAATCTTTTTCTACATTCTCATCTTTTCCTTCAAAATTTCCAAATTTTTCTTTTGCTTCTTGGAGTATTCTATAGAAATTTGTCAAATGCTTTTCAGCATCTAGAAATAAATTATCAGTAATATTTATGTCTGTATGATAAGAATTTTGGAGTAATGCAAATTTTACACTTTCAATGTGATATTTCTCTCTTAAATCTTTCATTAACAAGGAATTTCCAAGACTTTTGCTCATTTTTTGTCCATTGACACGAATTAGTCCATTGTGAGTCCAATATTTGACAAATGGTTTTCCTGTTAAGCTTTCTGTTTGAGCAATTTCATTTTCATGATGTGGAAATACTAAATCTCTTCCTCCTCCATGGATATCAATTTGGTCACCAAATGTGACATAGTTCATAACAGAACATTCTATGTGCCAACCTGGGCGACCTTTGCTCCATGGAGAGTCCCAAGATGGTTCTCCAGGTTTTGCTGATTTCCATAGTGCAAAGTCTAAAGGTTTTTCTTTTTCTTCATCGTTTTCAATTCTTACACTTTCTAAAGCATCATCAGTATTTCTGCCAGAAAGTTTCCCATAAGACTTAAACTGTTCAACAGAAAAATATACATCTCCATTTTTTGTTATATAAGCATATCCTTTATCAATCAGTTTTGAAATGAAATTTATAATATTTTTAATGTTGTCAGTTGCTCTTAACCAAATATTAGGCTCATCAATTTGAAATGCTGACATCTCATAATCAATTTTTTTGATAGTTTCTTCTGCATATTCTTTGGCTGGTATGTTTAATTCGTTTGCTTTATTTATAATCTTATCATCTATATCTGTATAATTTCTTGCATAAACAACTTTGAATCCCTCTTTTTCAAGAAATTTACGCATAATATCATAAATAAGCGCTTGATAAAGATGACCTATATGTGCTTCTGCAGAAGGTGTTATTCCACACGCATACATTTTTACAGAATCGCCGTTTAAAGGGACAAATTCTTCTTTGCGTTTTGTTAAAGAATTGTAAAATTTCATATTCTATCCTTTAAAGAATTTATATTTTTTTATTCAAGTATTGACATAATGTTTCTACTGCATTCTCTATATTTGAGTTTGAATCTTCAAAAAATGATTTTAAATTTTTCATATATGATGCAAGCTCATTTTTTCCTTTTTCTGTCAGTGCCATAAGGCGACATCGTTTATCAATTTCTCCTTGTTTTGAACTAATAAGTCCTTCATTTTCTAATTCTTTTGTCATGAGTGCAAAATTGGATTTTTTTAGGCCTAATTTTTCGATTATCATACTTACAGATAAATTTTCATATTGTGATATGAAATAAAGAACCTTAATTTTTAACAAATTGTTATTCGCAAAGTGCTTCGTAAGGTTTTCGGTCAAGGCTTCAATTTCCAACAGCATCTCAACATTTTTCATAGTTTAATTATATAAAAATATTCTTTTTTTTGCAACTATTTTCAAACAAAAAGTTATAAAAAAATAAAATTATATTTGTTTGTATTTTGCTTGATTTTGTTAAAAAAAAATCTTAAAATATTTCTATGGCATTATCTGGCATAATTGAAGATATAGTTTATAGAAATGATGAAAATGGATATACAGTTGCAAAATTAGAGCATGATGATTCACTTATCACTGTTGTGGGTAAGTTTATTGATGTTCAAATTGGTGCAGAAGTCAAATTAGAAGGAAAATTTGAAAGAACAAAATATGGTGTCCAATATTGTTTTGATAATTATGAAATTTCAGTTCCAAAGTCGATTGCTGGACTTGAGAAATATCTTAGTAGTGGCTTGATTAAGGGGGTAGGACCTGTTACTGCAAAGAAAATTATTGAACATTTTGGAGAAGAGACACTTGACGTGCTAGAGTATTCTCCACAAAAACTTGCTCAAATTTCTGGTATTAGTGAGAAAAAGGCTTATGAAATAGGATTTTCTTTTAAGGAACATAGAGAAGTACAAAACACTATCATATTTTTGCAAAATTATAATATTACACCTAATATGGCTCTTAAAATTTACAATATCTACCATGAAAAAACTGCAGAAATAGTTAAAAACAATCCTTATAAACTTGTTGAAGATATTGATGGAATTGGCTTTTTAACTGCTGATAGAATTGCTCAGAATATTGGTATTCCTAAAAATTCTGTTTTTAGAGTTAGAGCTGGTTTGATTTACAATCTACAAACTTCTTGTGAAAAGAATGGAAATACCTATTTACCTAAAAATATGCTATTTGATATGGCATCTAAATCACTTGAACTTGATTATAGTGAGTATTCAAAAGAATTTGACGATGCATTTGAAACTATGTGTGTTGACAAAACAGTTGTTTCAACTTGGGTCGATGGTACTGAAATTGTAATGCTTTCTAAATATTATTATTACGAAAATGTTATTGCTCAAAGATTGGTGTGGCTTGCTTGTACACAAAAAGATGAACAAATGGATTTATCTTCACAAATAGAAAATTTTGAACAAAGAAACAATATAAAATTTCATGATGAACAGCGAAATGCTATTGTTGGAGCAATTAATAATGGCGTCTGTGTAATTACAGGTGGGCCAGGAACAGGAAAAACAACTATAATTAAGTGTATATTAGAAATTCTTTTAGCACAGCAAAAGGAAGTTTCCTTGGTTGCTCCAACAGGTCGCGCTTCTAAAAGAATGAGTGATAGCACTGGTCATGAAGCTAAAACAATTCATAGACTTTTGGAAGTTAATACCATTCAATCCAACCAAAGTTTCTTTGTTCATGACGAGTCAAATCCATTAAAAACTAATGCTGTTATTGTTGACGAAGTGTCAATGGTTGATGTTGCATTGATGTGTTCTCTTCTTAAAGCTATGCCAAGAGATTGCAAACTTATTTTAGTTGGAGATAAAGACCAACTTCCTAGTGTTGGTGCTGGAAATGTCCTTGCTGATATTTTGGCAAGTGGAATAGTTCAAGTTTGCTCTTTGACGAAAATATATAGACAAGAAGAAAAAAGTTTGATTATCACAAATGCTCATCTTATTAATGAGGGGAAAATGCCACTTATTGACAATTCTAGCAAAGATTTCTTCTTTGAAACAAAAAATGACCCAGAACTTATTAAAGATTCTATTTTGGAACTTGTTTCAAAAAGGCTTCCTAAGTTTTTAGGAATTGAACCAAATCAAATTCAAGTCCTTGCACCATTAAAGGCTGGTGTTTGTGGAATTGAAAATTTAAATAAAGTTTTGCAAGAAAGTATAAATCCACCAAGTGCTGATAAAAGACAAATTGAATTCATTAGAACCATATTTCGTGAGGGCGATAAAGTGATGCAAATGACAAATAATTACGATTTGGAATGGAAAAAACAAGGCTTATGGGCAACTGAAACAGGCAAAGGTGTATTTAATGGAGATATTGGTTATATTTCTACAATAGACCCTCAAACAAATGAAGTAGTTGTTGAATTTGAAGATGGGAGAGTTTGTTTATATACAAGTGTAGATTTGTATGACTTATCTCTTGCTTATGCAATTACTATTCATAAAAGTCAAGGTTCTGAATTTGATACGATTATAATACCTGCTATTGCTGGACCAAGTATTATTTTAACTAGAAACTTGATTTATACTGCTGTTACGCGTGCAAAAAAAATGGTTGTTATAGTTGGAGAAAAACAATATTTGCATAGAATGGTTTCAAACAAATATACAGCCACTCGTTTTACAAATTTAAAAAGACTAATTAAAAATGCTTATGAAAAAATGAATGAAATTTATGGAGTTTAAAAAAAAGACAGTTATTTAACTGTCTTTTTTGATGGTTGTTTTGTCTTACTTGTGTTTGTTTTTGTTGTTTTAGTTTCTTTATTATTTGAAGTTTTAGATTTAGTTTGTGTTTTTTTTGTTGGTTGAGAATTTATGTTTTCAGGAGGTTTTATTTCCTCATTCGTATTTTGTTGTTTTTCATTTTCTTTATTTTCGTATTCTTGCATATTTTGTGATTCATCTTTAGATTTTGTTAATTTATCTAAAATTTTTTGCAAAAATGAAACTTTATTTGTTTCTTCACCATTTACGTTATTAACAACTTTATGTTTTAAAAGCCATTCTTTAAAATAGAATAGACCTATTATAATCACTATTGTGCACATCAAAAGTGTGATAAGAGTTGTCATAACAGGGAAAGAGAATGAGGTTATTGCAAAGAAACTTGGTAATGCTGCAAGAACTGAAATAATGAAAACTCCAGAGATGGTAATACAAACTGCTTTTAATAAATTTAATGGCCAGCAAATCCAAACTAAATTAATAAATCCAACTAAAGTTAGTAAAAGTGTACACAATGATGTAAATTCATTTGGTAATAAAGAATTTGAAACTTCATTTAATATTATAACTATTAAAATATTTAGATACATTAAAATTGCACATGGAATTGATTTTTTCAAAACCTGAGGTATAAAATTCCCTCGTATTAATTCTGTATTCGGTTGAAAAGTCAATATAAAAGATGGAATTCCAATAACAAACATTTCAAGTAGAAGTAATTGTTTTGGTGTAAATGGATAACTTATTCTAAGAACCAACGTAGTTGCACATAACATCATTGTAAACAATGTTTTCATTAGATATAAAACTGAAGAATGTTGTACATTATTTACAATTTGTCTACCTTCTCTTACTATCGCAGGGAGTGCAGAGAAATTGCTTTCCATTAAGACAAGGTGAGAAATGTTTCTTGCAACTTCACTTCCATCAGCCATTGCAATTGAACAATTTGCTTCTTTAAGGGCAAGAGTGTCGTTTACTCCATCTCCGGTCATTGCAACTACATTCCCTTGAGTTTTTAATGTTTTTATTATTGTATGTTTTTGTTCAGGGGTAACACGACCGAAAACTGTGAATTTGTTTGCTATTTGTGCAACTTCTGTTAGACTCATATTTTCTAATGAAATATATTTGTCACTATCTTCAACGCCTACTCTTTTAGCAATTTTTGAAACGGTTAAGGCATCATCGCCAGAAATTATTTTAATTTTTACATTATTTTCTTTAAACCAAGAGATAGTTTCTATAGCATCTTTTCTTATATGGTCTTCAAGTATGAAGAATGCGAGCAATTTTCCTCTTTTACCTGCCATTTTTTCTGAATATGGATTATTATCTTCTACTAATGATATAACACGATAACCTTTTTCCATATATGAATTCATTTCATTTTTTACTGCAGTATTTATATTACATTTAATAAATCCAACAGCACCAACATAATAAGTTTTACCATTTTTAAATGAAGTTACACTGAATTTTCTTGATGATGAAAATTCTACTACACTTTGAACTAAATTGTTTTCTTCTTTTCCGAAATATTCTGTCATTGCAATGCTTGTGGCATTCATGGTTTTTTGTGCAAAAAGCACTGTTTTCATTATTTCATTAATTCGTTCAATTGATGTGTTGTTGTGAGGGCAAACTTCAATTACATTCATTGTTCCATCAGTGATTGTCCCTGTTTTATCTAAACATAATACGTTTGACCTTGCTAACATCTCAATAGAGTAAAGATTTTTTACTAACGTTTTCTTTTTAGCTAATTTTATTACTCCAACAGAAAGCCCTACTGTAATCAAGAGGTACATACCTGCAGGAATCATACCGGTAAGAGCTCCACTTGTGCTTGTTATTGCTGAAGTGATTGTTGCATTTGCCAAAAAGTATTCTTTGCAGAATGTTAAAACTCCAATAGGAATTAAAATTGTTATAATGATTTTTATTAAACTATTCAAATCTTTAAATAAGTTTGATTGTTGTGGTTTAAAATCTTTTGTTTTTTCAGCAACAGTTTGAATATAATTTTCTTTTCCAATTTTATCAACTCTTGCATAACAAAGTCCACTAACTAAGAAACTTCCTGCCAGGAGGGTATCTCCAACACTTTTTTTGATTGCATTTGATTCACCTGTTAAAAGACTTTCATTTGCTTCGACAGTTCCATCAACAATAACGCAGTCAGCAGGAATTTGATTTCCATTTTCAAGAATTATAATGTCATCTAGTAAAAGATTTTCGCCATTAACTTCAATTTGTATTCCTGTCCTTATCACTCTTGTTTTAGGTGAAGAAACCATAGAAAGTTTTTCCACCATAATTTTAGCTTTAATTTCTTGGAAGATAGAAATTGCAGTATTAGCTATAACTACAAACAAAAATAACAAATCTCCCCAGGCAGATACGCACATAAGGGCAATCGCAATTACGAACCATATTAAATTGAATATAGTAAAAACATTTTTACAAATTATAGTAAGATAAGAGTTTGAAGTTTTGATTTTCGTATCATTAATAAGTTTATGTTCAAGCCTTTCACTGACTTGTTCCTCAGAAAGACCAATTTCCTTATCAGTTTGATAACGAACTATAGGTTGCTCTTGCAATATTTGAGTTTTTCTTTTTCTTTTTGGTCTTAATCTTCTCATAATAACAACTTTATTTTACTTTGTTTTTAGATAAAATGTCAAATATATTTGACTTTTTTACAATATATATTGTATTATTTTTTTATCAAAAATACATTCGTATTTTCTTTTTTGTTTTTTGGAGTTTATATGTTTATTGAAATATCTTCTAATTTAAAAAAGTTATCTAAATTTTTCCCTGAAAATTTGTATGTAGTAGGTGGCTATGTTAGAAATAAACTTTTAAAAATTTCAGGTGGAGATGTCGATATAACTAGTTGTGTTGACATTGATGAAGTTTCAAAACGATTAGCTGGAAGTGATTTTTTAGTAAAAGTAAAAAATCTTAAATTTGGTTCTTTACAAATTTCCATTAACGATGAAACTTATGAATATACTGCGTTCAGAAAAGAGGTTTATAAGAATAATGGTTCACATTGTCCTGTTAAAGTAGAAAGTACAAACAAAATAGAAGAAGATGCTGTTAGAAGGGATTTTACTGTAAATTCAATTTATTATAATATTAATAAAGATGAATGTGTTGACTTATATCATGGAATTATTGACACTAATCAAAGATTATTGAGATGTAATATTGACCCTAATGAAATTCTCAAAAATGATGGAGAAAGAATTTTGAGAATGGTTAGATTTGCTGGAGAACTTGGCTTTAAAATTGAAAAACAAACTAAAAAAGCAGCTATAAAATATGCTAGCAATTTATCTTCTATTCATGGCGAAAGAAAATATAATGAAATAGAGAAAATATTGTATTGTGATAAAAGGTATAATCAAAAGAAAACAAATTTGAAAAAAGCGCTTAATCTTCTCAATGAACTTGGAACATGGCAATTTTTTGGACTTAAAACAAAAAAAATAAGATATAAAATGGTGTATAAAACAGAAGATAGAGTTCTTGGACTTTTGATTGATATTATTGATAATGAAAAACCAGAATGTTTGCAGTCTTTTGTTGAAGATTTTTTAAAAGTTCAATTTGGCTTCAATTCATCATTAACAAATAAGGTGTTTACCTATCTTGCCGGCTATTATGATGCTTTGTCTGGAGTTAATAACAAAGAATATTTCTTTAAATATTTTGAAGATTGGGCATATATCTATTCTTTATTAGGAAATAAATCAAAACATATTCAAAATAAGTATAATTTTTTCTATAGATATATTATAGAACATGAATTAGTTATCAAAGTTGGGGACTTAAAAATAAGCGAAGATGATATAAAAAATAATTTTGAAAATATCGATAAAAGAAATTATAATAAAATTTTAAATAATCTTTTAGATAAAGTCTTTGACGGAAAATTGCCAAATCAAAAAGAAGACCTTTTAAATGAAATTGAAAAAAATTTAAAAAATTTTTAGGAAGCCAAAAGGCTTTTTTTTTATTAATATTTTTTAAATGCAAGAACATACTATTTCTATGAAAAATGAAAAAAAAGTTAAAAAAGATGAGAAAAAGGTTGCAAAAACCTTAAAAAAAGAAAAAAAATCTGAAAAAAAGAGAGGAAAAGGCTTTTTATGGTTTCTTGGTATTTCTGCTGTTTCAGTAGCTCTTTTAATTGGTTGTCAATTATTTTTTGAAGAAGCAATTTCTGGAAATCAAGTTTTTTATGAAAACACTAAAATTAATGGAATTAATGTAGGAGGAATGAATGTCGCTGAAGCCGAAAATGTTGTTTTAACCGATATGTTGAATAGTAAAAAAGATATACAAATTGAACTTAAAAATAAAGATAAAAGTTGGACACTTTATGGCAATGATTTTGAAGTTACAAATAAAATTCAACCTGTTATAGCACAAATTGCAAGACATGGTAGGAAAGGTAATTTTTTCCAAAACAAAATAAAAGAAAAAGAAATTCAAGAGAATGGCTTAAATTTTCAAATTTCTTACACAAATGTACTTGGAAATATTGATGAAAAACTAGACGATATTATTTCTGAAGTTGAACAAGAAAGTAAACAAGCAAGCTTGATTTTTGAACCAGATAGCAAAGAAGTTTTTAAAGTTGATAAAGGGCAAAATAAAGTTTTAGTTAATCGTGATTTACTGTATGAAAATATTGATAACGCATTAAAAGAAGATAAAAAAATCAGCATAGATATTCCAATTATTGAAATAGAGAATTCGTTTGATTTAGAGGCGTTAAAAAATAGTGTTGTCAAAAGAGCTTCATTTTCCACTTCATACGCTTCAAGTTCTGCTAAAAGAAAAGAAAATGTAAAACGTGCACTTTCAAATTTTAATGGAATGATTATTGAACCGGGACAAACTATTTCTTTTAATGAAACTACAGGCCCTAGAACTGAAGAACAAGGTTACAACAATGCTCACATAATTGTCAATGGAGTTTATGTTGATGGTGTAGGAGGTGGTGTATGTCAAGCATCTACAACTTTATATAATGCTCTTATTTTGTCAGATATTGAAATTCTTTCTGTAAATCATCATTCTCTTCCTGCTTCTTATGTTCCTCTCTCTTTTGATGCTATGGTTTCGGGAAGTTATAGCGATTTAGTTTTTAAAAATAATTTAGAAAATCCTATTTACATCAAAACTTATGCAAATGACAAAGAAGTAGGTGTTGAAATATATGGTCAAAAATTTGAAGACGGTATTGAGATAAAAAGAAGGGCAGAGTTAATAAAAGTTATTCCACATAATGGAGATAAAATTGTACCTGATACGAAAGGTGAATATTCAAATAAAATTTTATATAAAGGGGAATATGAAAGAGTAAAGTATCCAAGAGAAGGATACGAAAGTAAAGGTTATTTACAATACTATAAAAATGGTGAACTTATTGAGGAAAAAGAGATTCGTCATGATTTTTATCAACCTCAAGATGGCATAATTATGGAAGGGGTAGAAAGTCCTGTTGAAGGAATGACAATACCAGCAAGTGATGTTAAAATAATAAAACCTCAAAAAGTAAATGCTCAGACATTGGAAAATGTAAAAATCAAATTAGAAAAAATTAATCCAAGTGAATATAATCCATAATTTGTTAATTTTAGAAAATAGGAATATATTATATCAATGCAAGAAAAAAAACAATTAACATTAAAAAGAAAAATTTTAAGAACTTTTTTAGTCCTTTTTGTTTTGGGGGCGTTGGTTACTTTAGGGTATTATGTTCTTGTATGGACAGGTGCATGGGAATATATAAATTCAGTAGAAAAAATCAGAACACTCATTTTGTCTATAGGATTTTGGGGTAGGTTGACTTATGTGTTCTTGCAATTTTTACAAGTTACTTTCATTCCTATTCCCTCAACCATAACTACACTTGCTGGGATTTTGGTATATGGCCCGTTGCAAACTGCTTTATTAAGTTTGGCAGGAATTTTATTAGGGAGTGTTTTTGCATTTTGGCTTGGTAGAGTTTTTGGAAAAAAACTAGTAATTTTTATGGTTGGTAAAGAAACGTGTGGTAAATGGGTAAAATTTTTGTCAAATTGCAAATATTCTTTTGTTATCATGATGCTTTTGCCTATATTTCCAGATGATATATTGTGCTTGGTAGCAGGTTTAACAAATATGTCTTGGGCATTTTTTGTTTTTACAAATGTTATTTCTCGTCCTCTAGCAATTTTTTCAACTTGTTTTTTGGGTAGTGGAGAAATTATACCATATCATGGTTGGGGGTTGATAGTTTGGGGGATATTGATAGTCGTTGTGGGAATTTTGTTATTTTTATCTTTCCATTATCAAGCACAAATTGAAAAATTTATTCAAAAAAGATTTAAAACAAAAAAAGAAGGGAATAAATGATTACTTTTTAAGTAAAATGAATACTCCTTCTTTTATTTGTTTTGGTGATAAATTGTTATCAAGTAAAATTTTTGTACTTTCGATTTGATATTTTTCAGAGATTGTTTTTAAATTTTCACCTTTTTTGATTTGGTGATATGGAAATGAAATTTTATTTATACTCATACATAAATTTATGCAAAAATTTCTCAAAAAAAACTTAATTTTAGAAAATTATTCAAAATTCTTGCTTTTGTCATAAATTTGTCCAAACTCTTATAAAGTATTTTATATGAAATCAATTTTTAAGAATGTTGTAATAATTATGCTATTTACCCTGCTAACAAGAATGATTGGATTTTTCTTCCGAATTTTTCTTTCAAGAACCATTGGAGCAGAAGCCCTTGGGTTATATCAAGTGGCAATGTCAGTTTTTATGGTTCTTCTCACTATTGTTTCATCAGGTTTTTCTTTAATTATTTCACGTATGACTGCAAGTTATCGAGTGTGTGCAGATAAAAAAGCAATGGGAAGTTTGGTAACTTCAAGCATGATTGTAAGTCTTATTGTCAGTGTTTTTTTGTGTACAATAATTCTTATTTTTAGAAATCTATTTGCTAATCTTTTTACTGATGCAAATTGCATCAATATTCTCATAATTTTATTGCCAACCCTTATATTTTCATCTATTTATAGTGTTTTTAGAGGTGCAATGTGGGGAAATGATAACTATTTTGGACTGTGCGTTTCTGAACTTTTAGAAGAAGTTGTAAAAATTATTGTATGTGTTCTGCTTTTGGCTTCTGGCATGACAGCCTTGCAGTATGCTATGTCTGTTGCTTGGTCTGTTACTTTGTCATGTCTTGTTTCTTCTTTTTTTGTAGTTTTACTTTATTTTTTTTATGGTGGCAAATTAAATAAACCTACTAAAATATATAGACAAGTTATAATTAAAAGTGCACCGATAACGGGAGTAAGAGTTGTTGGGAGTTTTGTTCAACCTCTTATTGCTTTGATTTTACCTGCACAACTCATGAAAGTGGGGTTTACATCAAATCAAGCCATGGAACTTTATGGTATTGCTGTTGGTATGGCTTTACCATTTTTGTATGTGCCAGGTACTTTGATTGGTCCATTGTCAACAGCTCTTGTGCCTGATATTTCTATGGCGATGGTTCAAAATGATAATGCTCATATAGAAAAACGTGTTCAATCTTCAATTAGTTTTGCACTATTTGTTTCTTTTGTAATAGCACCTATATTTATAGCCGTTGGAGATAAATTAGGGGTATTCATATATAATGAAGCATTAAGTGGAACGTTACTTCAATTTTCGGCTTGGATTATGATTCCTATGGGCTTGACCAATATTACGTCTGCTATATTAAATTCAGTAGGGCTTGAAGTTAAATCTTTTATAAACTTTATAGTTGGAAGTGTATTTTTATTTCTTTCAATTATTGTCTTGCCTCAATTTATTGGAATAAATGCATTGATTGTAGGAATGGGATTGTCATACATTTTCACATCTTTACTCAACATCTTGATGTTAAAAAGGAAATTTAAGATAAAGATTGGATTAATAAAAAATCTAATTTTGTTTACTATATTTTCGCTACCGAGCATGGCTATTTCTTCTTTTGTGAGTGCAATTTTGGATTATTATATTCCTATGTTTTTTAATCTTATAATTTCAATATCTTTAGGAATGTTAATTTTTACAACTTTATGTATAGTATTTGATGTAATAAATTTTTCATATTTTTTGGAAAAAATTAAGCAAAAATTTAACTATAAAGTAAAAATAAATAAAATAAAACAAAAAAAATTACAAAAAAAATAAAAAAAATTGTATTTTTTTAACTTTTGCTTATAATATGAACATGTTAACCATTGTTGTTAGAGCAATAATAATTTATATAGTTGTTTTGTTTTTATATAGATTGATGGGAAAAAGACAACTAGGAGAAATGCAACCTTTTGAATTGGTGCTTACTCTTATTATTGCAGATTTAGCAACTATTCCTATGGCTGAAGTTTCTATGCCTGTTTTACATGGAATAATCCCTCTTTTAACACTTGTCCTTCTTCATTATTTGTTGACTATGCTCAGTAAAATTAGTGGTAAGTTTTCAAATTTTTTAAGTGGGAAGCCTGTCATTGTCATCAATCCTAATGGAATTGATTATAAAGCTTTAAAAAATTTGGATATTACTGTTGATGATGTCTTTGAAGCAATCAGAGGGTGTGGATATTTTAAAATGGAACAAATTCAATATGCCATTATGGAAACTAATGGAAAAATGAGTATTTTACCTAAAAGTCAGTTTGCTCCAGTTACTTCACAAGATTTAAAACTAAAACCAGAAAAAAGCACTATTCCAATAAGTTTAATTAGTGAAGGAAAAATAAATAAAGCCAATTTAAAAATTGCAAATGTAGATGAAATAAAAATTCAAGAACTTTTGAAAAATGCCAACATAAAACAAGTTAAAGATGTTCTTATTCTTACTATTGATAAAAGTGGAGAAGTTTATATTCAAAAATTTAATGAAAAATATCAAACATTTAAAACTAAACCACTTGGGAAGGTGACAGAATGACTAAGTGGGGTTGGTTTAAACTTTTTTCCATGATTTTTATCTTTTTGGTTTTAATTGCAATTTGTGTCATTGAGGACAGACTTGTTGTAAAATCTCTTGATGAGGTAAATCGTTATTGTTATGATATAGAAATCGCAATAGAGAAAAATAATGGAATTGTAAATGGTGAAGTCGCAAGTTTAGTTGATAATTTGGAATATTCTTGGAAGAAAAATGAAAGTGTTTTATGCTTTCTTGAAAATCATAAATCTATAGAAGAGCTTGGAGTTGAAATTGTCAGACTTAAAACTTATATTGATGAAGATGAACCTATTGAATTCTATGTCTCATTAGATATAATAAAACACTATGTTGAAATTTATCAACATTTTATGAGTGCAAATTTCCATAATATTTTATAATTAAATTACCAAACTTTTTCTTTCTTTTTATAATATACAATTAATATAATAGCTATTATTATAATCAACAATAAAATACCAATAGCAATTAGTATAATCCACCAAATATTTGTTGTATGTTCCACTTTGTATGTTGAAAGTCCGGTGACAGTAAATGAACATCTGGAATCTTTTTTATCTACATTTTCAGGTGGGTTTTTCCATAAGATTTTACATTCTACGTCCCATAATCCTTCAATTCCTTTTGATTCAAAATCATAAGAATTTCCGTATGGAGAGTAGTCTGGAGTTTCATATAAAACTTTACTGTTTGGATTTTCTTCTTGCATATCTTTGGTCAAAACATATACATTATTTTCTCTATCTTTTCCTGTTATTTCCCATTTTATATATTTTGGATTTACATAAGTAAAGAGGTCACTTGAAAGCCATAAACCATATTTATTCATCAAATTATTTGCACTTGAAACTCTTACTCTTATTTCTATCTTTTCTTTTTGTATATCTAAAGAAGTTATTTTATCTATATCATCAGGAATGACTGCAACGTATATGTTGCCTATTGACTTGGTTGAGGTGGTAGATGTTTGTTGTTCTGAAAATTTGTAAACTAATTGAAATCTATAAAGACCAAAACCATAATTTCCACGAATATTTCCACTTGATATAGGTGCATCTTTATCAATGTTATATGTGAATGTATTATTCTGCAAATAGTCTGATGTTATCAATTTTTTAGGTGTATTATTTTCACTCAAAATTGATTGAGTTAAATCATCTGTACGGGCATAAGTCATAAGTAAAGAATATGACTTGAAAGTTAAATTTGTATTAAATGAGTTTTCTATATTAAATGTAATTGTATTTAAATCTCTCCACTGAAAGCAAAAATATGTTATTTCTCCATCAACTGTTTCATAAGTTTCTTGTATTAAAGGCAAAACAGATGTTTCATTACGTGGTGTAACTCTCATTGTTAAAGAAAAATTTTCATCACTTACTACTGTTTGAGAAAATGGGGTTTGTGTATCTTCTTCAGCTGATGCACTATTCTCAAATAAAAGCAATCCTAAACCAAATGATATGGTCAAGATTAAACATAAAATCAATGATATGTTTTTAAAAACATTAGTTTTCATGTGTTTATTTTATCATATTAGTGTTTTTTTTAAAAATAATTTTTCATATTTTTTTAATTTTGTAAAATTTATTTTACTTGATTAAACTTGTTTGACAACTTATTTCTAAATAGGTTATAATATTCATATGGTCATAGATGAAATTATAGAAAATAAAGTTGATGAAAATCAAATAAGTTTTGATTTTTTAAATGAGCCTGAAACAATAACTCAGACTGAAAATTTTGAATGGGTTGCAAAAGAAACTCTTGTTGTCATTATTAAGCCTCAAAGTGGGTTTTCTTCAAATTTTGATATTTGTGGGAAAAAGATGGTTGATTGGGTTGGTTTGGCTACTTCAGGGTGTAAACAAAAGATTATAGAAGAACCAACAGAAGAAAATTTTTTGCAAACTATACAAAATCTTGCTGATGGATTTGATTATGTCGCTGTTTTATATAGTGACACTCCTCTTTTAAGAAAAAAGACTTTTTTAGATATAATGAATTATTTTTCAAAAAATAGAATGAATGTTTTGCGTCTGCTTAGGGGTTATGTCTTTCGTGGAGAATATTTAAAAAATGCAAAAATTTTAATGTCTAGTGCTGTGGAAGAATTTAATAAAGAAGATTTTAGTATTATTAATGACGCTAAAATGGTTTCTTACGCTTTTAAAATTTTAAATGATAGAATTTTAGAGTATCATAAAGACAATGGAGTGATTTTATTTGGTGAGAATACAATCTTTATTGATGCAGATGTTGAAATTGAAAGTGGAACTATCATTTATCCTAACAATGTATTAAAAGGCGAAAGTTATATTGGTAAAAATGTCATTTTGGAAAGTGGAAATTATATTTTTGATACGATAGTATGTGATGAATCTTTTATTTGTCAAAGTTATCTTGAAAAAAGTAAGGTAGAAAAAGGAAAAGTTATTGGACCTTTTGAAACATTAATTAATAAAAAAATTTAAGGGGCTCTTATGATTATTTTTGTTGGACTTGGAAATCCCGATTTAAAATATCAACACACATATCATAACATTGGTTTTGATGTTATAGATTTTTTGTCAAAGGACTTAGATATTAAAATTGATAAAATGAAATATAAAGCTTTAGTGGGTGACAAAATATTAAATAACGAAAAAATTATGTTAGTGAAACCTCAAACGTATATGAACAATAGTGGCGAAAGTTTATCTCTTTTAAAGAAAAAATTTTCTGATGCTAGAATAATTGTTGTTGTTGATGACATTGATTTGCCTAAAGGTACGATTAGATATCGTGAACATGGTTCTGCTGGTACACATAATGGCCTTAGAAGCATTGTTTCTTATATTGGCGAGGATTTTGAACGAATTAAAGTTGGTATTGGCAGAGATGTCACTGTAGATTTAGTAGATTATGTCCTTTCCAAATATAATACAAATGAATTTAATCCTATTATTGAAAGAGTTGTGAAGGAGATTCACCAGAGATTTTTAGTATGAATAACTTTGTAGAATTTTTAAAAAAATATTTTCCTAGCGAAAAACAATTAGGTGGATTTTTTACAGGAGAAAAAGTTTTATATATTGCTTCAAAAGAGCATTTTATTTATGTTTGTGGAGATTTTGTTTCTGCAAGCAAATTAAAGCGTGGACTTGACGCTGTTGGCAAAAAAGTAAAAATAATTTCATGTGGAAGAGAAAATGAAGATGAACATGATTTCAATCTTTTTCCTTTTGCACAAGATTTAACCAAATTTATAAATTGTGAACTTGACGGACTTATTTTTTTGCCATCTTCTTTAACTACAAAATTTGATATAGAGTTTTTAAAGAAAAATATTACTTTATCTATAAATCAAGAATATGATTTAAATCAACTTTCACAAATGCTGACAGATTTTGGCTTTGAAAGAGTGGATTATGTTTCTATACAAGGTCAATTTGCTATAAGGGGCGATGTAGTTGATATTTTTGTAAGTGGACAAGATTATCCAACTCGTTTAGAATTTTTTGATGATGAAATTGAGAAAATTATAAACTTTGATTTTTCTACCATGAAAACAGAAAAAAATCTTGAAAGTATAACAATTCTTCCTATTTATTTAAAAACAGGGGAAAACACTATTTTTGATTTATCTCAAAATATCTTTATTGATGAACCAATAAAAATAGAAAATGAATGTAAAATTCTTAAACAAAGCAGAGAACAACTTTCTTGGAATAAAAACGACTTGTTCTTAGATTTTGAAAATATAGATTTGTCAAATTATGTTGTTTTTTCAAATATGAATAAAAATGCTTTTGAAAATAAAACAATAGGACAAAAAAGTTATATTACTGATTTTATGGAATTAAAAAAAGATATTGAAATTTTTAAAAAAGGTAATCTGAACATATTTCTTTTTTGTGGAGAATATTATGAAATTTTGCGTGAATTTTTAATGACAAGCAAAATTAATTTTAAAGATTTTCAAAATGAAATTGAAGAGAAATATAAAGTTTATATTGTAAATTCATATTTTCCTTATTCTTTTAGCTTTTTAGATTTTGGCATTATTGGAATTGGAACTGATGATATGTATAAAAATCGTAAAATCGAGTTTGGAAGAGGTAAACAAAATTTTTCTTATTTACCTAAAGTCGGTGATTTTGTTGTACATTCATTTTATGGAATTGGTAGATGTAAAGATATAGTCAGAATGAAATTATCTCATTTTGAAAAAGATTATTTCGTTTTAGAATACAAAAATGGAGCACTTTTATATCTTCCAACTGAGCAGGCGAATCTTGTTTCAGCTTATATTGGAGGAGATGAACCTAAACTTAATTCTTTAGGTTCAAATGAATGGCAAAAATTAAAACAAAAAGTAAAAGAAGATTTAAAAGAGGTTGCAATTTCTCTTGCCAAAATATACAAAGATAGAAAAGATAAGAAAGGGTTTCAATTCGTACGTGATGATGAATTAGAAAAACAATTTGACGAAGAATTTGAATATGATTTAACTCCAGACCAAATTCAAGCTATTTCTGATATCGATAGCGATATGGAAAGCGATAAAATTATGGATAGATTGATTTGTGGAGATGTGGGATTTGGTAAAACTGAAGTGGCTTTTCGTGCTATTTTAAAGCCGTATATAACAGTAAACAAGTTGCTTTTTTATGCCCTACAACAATACTAAGCGAACAACATTTCCGTTCAACTACTCAAAGAATGCATAATTTTGGAATAAGAATTGAAGTTTTAAATAGGTTTAGAACAGAAAAAGAAACTAATGATATTTTGAAACGTTTGCAAGAAGGAAAAATTGATGTCCTTATAGGAACGCATAAAATATTAAATGAAAAAATTAAATTTAAAGATTTAGGGCTATTAGTTCTTGATGAAGAACAAAGATTTGGAGTGAAAGATAAAGAAAAAATAAAGAAAATCAAAACTGATATTGATGTTCTTACTCTTTCTGCAACGCCAATTCCAAGAACTTTACATATGTCTTTGTCAGGTATTCGTGATATCAGTGTAATAGCAACTCCACCTCGTGATAGATTACCTATTCAAACTTATGTGTCAACATATAGTGATGAACTTTTACAAGATGTGGTTAGTAGAGAATTATCAAGAAATGGAAAAGCCTTGATTCTTTTCAATAAGGTTTCACAAATTTACGATTTTGCAAGTCATGTTAAAGAGTTAATTCCACAGGCGAAAGTCGGTGTTGCTCATGGACAAATGATGGAAAGGGAATTGTCGAAAGTAATAAATGATTTATATGATGACAAATTTAATTTATTTATTTCTACCACTCTTATTGAAAATGGAATTGATTTACCTACTTTAAACACTCTTTTTGTAGTTGATTGTGATATGCTTGGTCTAAGTCAACTTTATCAAATTCGTGGAAGAATTGGTCGAGCTGATAAACTTGCTTATGCTTATCTTACTTATAATGGTGGAAAAATTTTAACAGAGGAAGCTTATAAACGTCTTGATGCTATAAAGGAGTTTAGAGAACTTGGTAGTGGTTTTAAAATAGCTATTCGAGATTTGGAGATTAGGGGTGCAGGTAATATCTTAGGAAAAGAACAACATGGTCATATGCAAAAAGTTGGTTATGATATGTATGTGAAACTTCTTGAAGAAGTAACTAAAGAAGTCAATGGTCAAAAAACTACGAGTGAAAAAGAAATTAAAATGGAACTTGTACTTGATGCCTATATAAGTGAAGATTATATTCCTGTTCAAGATGAAAGAATAGTCTTTTATGACAAAATAAGCAAAATTTCAAATGAAAATGAATACAATTCTGTTTTACAAGAACTTAATCAAAGCAATGGAGAAGTTCCTGTATCAGTTAAAAATCTTTGTAAAATCGCATATTTAAAAAATTTAGCGAAAGATTTTAATGTCAAAAAAATAAAGATTAATGACATTGATTGTGAGTTACATTTTTATAAAAGTGAGGAGATTATTGATAAAAGATTGTCGAATATTGGCAAGTTTTATGATACGCGTTTAAAATTTGAAGATACGCCTATTCTAAAAGTAAATATCAAAGGAAAGGTTATTGAAAAGGTTGATGTTTTAATTGAAATGTTGGCTAAAGCACAAAAAGTTTAAGAAAAAACCTCGTTTTACTTGAAATTTAATTAAATATATGTTAATATATAATGATTAAAAAGGACTTCGGAGAGTTAAAGTGAAAAAGAAAATTTTATCTTTAGTTTTGGTTTTGATTATGTGCGTGTCTGTTTTTGCAGGCTGTTCTTTGTTTGAAATCAATGAAAAAAATTATTATGAAACTGTTGTTGCAACCCTAACTTATAATGATGGAGTTGTAGATAATATTGACAAAAGAGAACTTCTTTTGGCTTATTCAAGTTATGGCTATAATTATGTCCAAAACTATGGTTATTCTTATGAAAAAGCTATTGATGAAACTTTAAAAAGTATTGTTGACCAACGCGCAACAATTAAAGCAGTAAAAGATTATTATGAGAAAAATCCTCAAGAAGGGGAAGTATTAAATGACAACGAAACTTCTTATCTTTGGAATAAAGCTTATACATCTATTATCGCTGGAATTGAAAAGGAATATTTTGAAATTTTAGATGTTACTCAAAAAGATGCAAGTGAAGAAGAAAATTCTTCTAGTGATGTTGTTTATACACCTTATAATTCAAATGTTGAATTTAAAGAAAAAACAATTAAAGTGAACAAAAGAAATAGTGATGGCGAATTTATAAAAGATAGCGAAGGAAATTATGTAAAAGAAGAAAAAACTCAACCTGTTATTGTTAACAAAACTACTCCAACAACTATAAGAACAGATAAAAATAATCTTTTAAAAACTCCTGAAGGCAAAGTTTATGACCTTAGAAAAGATGAATTTAAGGATATGTTATACAACAATATAATTAACCAATATAAAAATTCAAGCAATTCAACAGTTCGTGCATGGGAAAATGCTATTAGAGATTATATCAAAAATTTGAAAGATAGTTATTCATATTTGACTATGAATGATGAAGAATGGTTAAGATTTGAAATAGATAGAATTTATGATATTTTGGAAAGAAATTATTTGGTTGAAAAATACACAACTATTTTCAATAAAAATAATAATAGAGAAGATGGAATTTCAAATATAACTATTACAGATGTTTTAAATCATTATTCTTCTAAAGTTAGAGCAGATTATAACACTTATTACACTTTAGGAGATTCTGAAACTTTCGCAAGTGATATGCTTTCTAAGGTTGCAGACGTAGATTATATCTTAGATAACGGCATTGATTATTTTTATGTTGGTGCTATAAAAGTTAATTTTTCAACTTTACAATTGAAAGACGTTGAAAATGAAAATAAAAACGGTAATGTTATAGAAAAAGAAGAAAATTTAAAAGAAATTTTAAGTCAAAATAACACAAATGTAAATTTACAATCTGGAAATGATGAAATTCATGATGACATTGAAAATGTAGATAATTTATATAAATATTTAGCTGATGAATTAAACAATATAAAATATCGTACAGCTGAAGATGTGTCAGATGATGAACTTGATGGAAAAGACCTTGGAACTTATCTTTCAGAACAAAATGCTTTAATTGCTAAACAAAAAGCAGAAATTTTTAGAAACTATATGTTCTCTTATAGTGATGAAAATAGTTTGAAAAATGCTGATAGAAATTTAGTATTTGGATATAACCTTTCTTCAAAAGAAATTGTTGCAAGTGAAAGTTACAACAAAGATGATATTAAAGAAGAAATTGGAAAATTCTTTAGAAAAGACAATAAAGTTATTCAACCACAAATTGGAGATTTAACTGCTCCAGTTAAAACAGATGATGGTTATTATATTTTCTTCTTTGCAGGTAATATTGAAAATCTATTTCCTGTTGGTGACAATTTTGCTTTGACAAGAGAAGAATCTGTTTATAAGCTTACCAGCACATATCCAAACATCTTTTCAAATAAAACAATGTTTGATGTTTTATATGAAGAACTTGTTAAAGATAACTTCACAGAATTCCAAAATTTAGATATCGACAATATTAGAAATAAATTTATTACAAAAGAAGAATGGTTCTCCAATTATTTGTATAATTAATTAATTTAAAAAGCAACTATTGTTTGACAATGGTTGTTTTTTTTGATAAAATTAATGCTATATGAAAAAAAATAAGCAAGAAGAAAAAGATTTACAAAATATTGAACCTGCTCAAGAAAAGCATTCTTTTTTTTCACGCATTATAAAAATATATAAGGATAGAAGAGAAAAAAAGTTAGCTAAAATTAAAGCTGAAGAAAAACTTTCTGATGAAGAAGAAAAGAAAGTTGAAGAAAAAATTGAAGAAGCTACAAAAGAAGTTTCTAAATCATCCGAGAAAAGCAAAAAAATAAGAAATATTGTTTTCTTCATCTTCAATATTTTGCTTGTCGCAGCCATTTTAATTTGGAATGTTTATACGACTGAGGGACTTTCTCCATTAAGACTTGATAAGATTAATTTCTTGTATGTTTTCTCAGCATTAATGTTGCTTGTTGCAATCGTTACTGTAGATGTTATTTCTGTCCATAGAATGATTTATAAAAAAACCATGCGTTCAAGGTGGCACTTATCTTATAAATCATTGGGTATTTTGAGATATTATGATGCAGTAACTCCTCTCTCTTCAGGTGGGCAAGCCTTTATGGTTACTTATCTAACTAGCAGAGATGTTCCAGCTTCTACTTCGCTTTCAATTCCTATTGCTAAATTAGTTTTTCAAAATATAGCATGGCTTATCATAGCTTTTGTTTGTCTTGTAATAGCATTTACAAATGGAATGTCAACTGATTTTGTGTCGGCTGCAAGCATTATTGGTTTTATTCTTGCTGCAGGAATGATTGCAATAATTATATTTATTTCCTTATCAAAAAAATTAGGGAAAAAACTTGTATCTGGTGGATTGAAACTACTGACCAAGATGAAATTGATAAAAAATTATGATAAAACATATGCAAAAGTATTAAGTATTGTTGAAGACTATCAAAACATAATGAAAGAATATAGCAAAGCAAAATTTGATGTTGTTGTTCAAGTTGTATTGCATGCATTGAGATTTATTTGCCTTTATTCTATTCCATTTTTCATTTTCTGTGCTTTTAAAGGTTTTAATCCAAATAGATATTCTGAATTTTTCTTATATACTGCTTTAATTGAATTGGCTTCAAGTTTTATACCACTTCCCGGTGGAACAGGTATGAATGAAATCTCATTCAACTTGCTTTTTTCTACAGCTTTGGGAGGCGATACATTCTGGGCTCTTATATTATGGCGTTTTTGTTCTTATTATTTCTATTTGCTACAAGGAATTGGAATTATTACTTATGATACAATTTATGGTAATAGAAAATATCGTTGGGTTAAAAAAAGACTTACTTTACAAAATGAAAGTCAACAATTTAGACATACTCAAATTGAAAATTTTAGGCAAGAACGTTTAAAACGCCGTAAAAAATTGAAAAAATCTGGTGTAAAAGTATAAATTTTTATTCAAAATGAAAAACTAATTTTATGACAAAAAAAGATATTGCTTGGCCTTTTGCCGTAATAGTTCTTTCAGTATTGCTCGTCACATCTGTGATTTTAGGTGTAACGGGCTATTTTTCGTCTGTAACATATTTAAATTCAAAAAGCGATTTGGTAGTTGGAGAAAATATATCTATAGGTGTTTTACCTAATCAAACTAGTGTTGTTTCTTTAACATTTGATGGTTCATATTTACAAAATCAATCTATTCCTCAAGTGATTCAAATTAATGCTCAAGACTTAAACACTGACATAAATGTCAGGGTGAAAGCAAAAATTTTTGGTGAAATTGGAGATTTTAAATTTGTAACAACTTCACATTTTGAAGAAAAAGAAGATGGCTATTTTTATTTTGACGATGTATTGAAAGGAGGAAACAAAATAACTTTTTGTAATTATTTGATAACACCAGAAGGTGATTATGTTGATGGAGAAAAATATATTTTATCTATAATTGTTGAAACGATAGAAAGCAAATATAGTAGTGAAGTTTGGAATTTATTGTAGTTTATTTGACTTTTTTTATATTTTAGATTAAGATTTATTTAGGAGAAGATTATGGAAGGGAAAATCTTTATGCCACCTCCACCAAAAGAATTAAAACAAAATTCTGAACTTGAAGAGAAAAAAGAAATAAATCAAGATATACAAATGAATGATGTGCAATCGAAAGTTCAATTTGAAAATAACGGTGGTGCAGACAAAAGTAAAAAAATAGATGCTAAAGAGCCTAAACAAAAGGTAAAAAAGGAAAACAAGTCTAGTTTATTTTTTGCGATTTGTATAATTGGTCTAGTAATCTCTTTAGGTGCAATGGCATTTTTAATATATTTACTTATTTAAAAATAAAAAAATACAAAAAACGTCTTTTTTTAGGCGTTTTTTTTATTTTTTATATGGTTTAATTAAAAATTTTAGGAAATATTTATATTTATGAAAAAACTTATTCTCTTTATTTTAATTATTGCTTGTTTATTTCCAACAATGTTAGAAAAGGTGGAAACAAATCCACTTTTTGATATGCAAAATGTTGAACAAGTTTGTTTTATTTCAGAAAATAAATTTGAGGTTGATGGAGTAGAATCTGTTAAAAGTGGAGATTTATATTATAATTATTGTTCTCTTTCAATTGCTAAAGCAAATTTAAATGAATTTAAAAAAAATATGAAAGGTTTTCAGTTTTATTTTAAAAAAGAACCTATAGAAAATATAATACAAAAGTTAAAAGTAGATATTTTAGAACAAATCACACTTGAAGATGGAAGAAATGTATTGTGTGGCGTTACACCATATTATGACAATTATATATATATGGATTCAAAAAGAGTAAATTTACAAATTTCTATTTCCGAAAACGAGGTAGTAGTAGGCTTTCCAATTATCTTAACAGGTTATTAAAACAAAATATTATTTAAAAAATTAAAAAATTTATGTTTAAACTTCAATTTTTTGGAAATTATCATGATGTGGAGGTCGTATGGAAATAAAAAAAGACGCAAAATTTAAAAAATTATTCAAAAGATTTGGAGCATTATCTTTGGCTTGTGTTTTATGTATTGCGATTGCCTTAACGCTTGCTCTTTGTTTACCAAAAGAAAAAGTAGAAGAAGTTGGAACTACTCCAATTTCATTTGAATTACCTATGAAAAATGCTGTTATAACTAAAGATTTTGCTGATGACAGACTTCAATATAATGATAGTTTGGAAAGATGGGAAATTCATTTGGCTGTAGATTTGATATCTGAAAATGATGAAGTTATGGCTATATGTGATGGAATTGTTGATGTGGTTAATGACAATTCATTAGAAGGAAATTTTATTGAAATTACTCATGAAAATGGATTTAAAAGTGTTTATTCTTCATTAGATGATGGAATTAACCTAAAAAAAGGTGATAAAGTTGAAAAAGGTCAAGTGATTGGAAAGACATCAAATAGTGCAGGCAATGAAGTGGTTTCAGGTGGACATCTACATTTCACTCTTTTTAAAGATGGACTTGAAGTTGACCCTAATCTTTATTTAGATTTACAAGTTAAGTAAAATCAAAAGCTATCTCTGCTAGGAGATAGTTTTTTTGTTTTTTTATATATTTATTTGCATTCATATCAAAAATTATGCTAATATATATATGGAGGTTGATATGATTTTTGAAAAAGTAAGAGATTTAGTCGCAGAACAACTTGGTATTTCTAAGGATTCAATCAAACCAGAATCAAACATACTTGAAGATTTGGGAGCAGATTCACTTGACGTAATTGAAATGCTTATGACTCTTGAAGATGAATATGGAATAACTATTCCTGATGAAAAAATTAATCAGGTGAAAACAATTAGTGAAATTGTTGCTTTGATTGAAGAATGTAAAAAGTAATTAAAACCACAGCAAAAGCTGTGGTTTTTTACAATTTCCGACAAATTTATTCATATTTTTACATTTCCTTTCATAAAGTTTTATATCGATATCTTTATGGGAGGAATGATGAAAGCTTATATAAAAGAACGTACTATTCAAACTGCTAACTACATTATTGAAACGAATAATACTATAAGACAAACAGCCGAAGTTTTTAATTTAAGCAAAAGTACGGTGCATAATGATTTGTCTAAACGATTGCAAAAAATTGATACAAAACTTATGGGGCAAGTACAAAAAGTATTAGATAAAAATTTTTCTGAGAAACATATTAGGGGAGGTCTTTCAACAAAACGTAAATACGAAAATTCCAGTGTAAAAGAAAAATGTTAAAAATTTAATAAAAAAATAATAAAAAATGCAAAAAAAACTGTATTTTTTATTATTTTTTTAATTTTTATTATTTTTTATGGCATTTATTTTATTGTTTTATGGATTGAGATAAAAAATATTTTTTAAATTACTTTTTAATTTTTTTATTTATTTTTTTGTCAAATTTAAAATTATTTGCAAAATTTGTGTTTTTTCATGCCCATAATTTGACTTTTATGTATGTATTTATTTATAATATATTATATAAAAATTTGCAGTATTGCAAATAATATAGCAGGAGGGACTATGAAAAAACTTGCTTTTGGAATATTAGGTATTTTTATGGTGCTTGGTGGCATTTTGTTGACAGCTTGTGATAATCGGGTGTCTATGAGTGTTGATACTGATTATGTTGAAATTTACACAAACTATGTTGATGATGCTAATGATATTTCAAACATGAAGGAAGTTAAAGTTAATTTGGAAAATTCTTCTGCTGGTGTTGGAATTGAGGTTTTGAGTGGTGAAGATAGAATTAGTACTCCTTCAACTGCAACTTATCAAGGTGGTTCAAATTATTCTTTTACCATATCTGCAGTTAGTGGTGGTGATGCTCAAATTAAAGTTTATTCTATTGAAGATTTGTCCCTTAGCAAAATTATTAATGTTAAAGTTTATACGTTGTTATCAAGTTTTGAAGTTAAAACAAACAGAAAAGAAAGGTCTGATTTATTTGCTGTAAAAGGTGTAGATAAAGTTCTTAATGTTAAAGATTATTTTGATACCATGCCTTTAGATGTCAATGTAAATGATGTTAAATGGGCTTTCATCGATTCTTTAAATAATGAAAATATGCAACAACTTGTTATAAATGGACAAGTAGTCGCTGAAATCGTTGATGAAAATATTTTAAAGGTTTATTCTGAATGTGATTTATCAGAATTAGAACTTAGAGCATATTCTCAAATGCGTCCAAATGTATATGGAGAACTTTCAAAACAAAACAAAAATTCAATTAAAGTTTTAGAAAATTCTACTATTTCAAGTTTTACACTTGATGGAGATTATTTGAAAGGCAATGAAGTTTTATCTGAAAATGTACAAATCTACAAGGACAATCAAGTTGTCACTCCTCAAATTACATATCAATTAAAAAGAAATGATAAAGATATGGGAAAACTTGAAGGTACTTTAGTTTTGAATACATCTTATAAAGTTTCTTTAGATGTAATTGTTTATAAAATTTTAGATGATGGCTCTCTTTTCCAAATGCAACGTGAAAGCGATGCAGAACATGGAGTTGTTGGTTATAGAGAATATTTTGATATTCAAACACCTAACATACAAGGAAATGAAGAGATAGGCAAAAATACATACAACATTTTGATTGATGCTCAAGATATTAATTCTATTAGAAAATACGGCAATTTCAAAATTGCTTTCAAAATTAGTTATGAAGATTATGCCTATGATATAGTCACTAATGATTATCAAAATCCTAAAACAGCTAACGAAACCGATATTACAATTCAAACTATCTATTTCCCTACATCTTTAGTTTTGACCAACCAAGAAGGTTATACGATTTCTGATGCAGAAATCTATTCAAGTTATAACGGTGGCTATGGTTTTATGATTAAACCAATTTTATACCCTGATGAAGTTGTAAAGGCTGAAGATTCAACAATTAATATTAAAGTTGATACCATTGGACAAGGTTATAAAGTTGATAATTTAGACGAATTGATTGTATTTTATTTTAATGGAAGTAAATTACATTTTTCCTTTGTTAATGGGGCTTGGGAATCTGATAGAAAAATTCCAAATGGTTACGAACTTTACATTTCTGCTGGCTCTGAATTAGGTGGAAAATTTAGTTCTGTAATTTCTGATTTTGTTGTTTCATTTGAATCTGTCTTAAATCCTAATGCAAGAACAAACTTGAATCTTAATCTTTATAACATCACTTCAGGCGAGGACCTTCAACTTAAAGAACTTAAATTTGACGATGATGGTGAAGAAAATTATGTAGATATGCAAGAAGAGTATTATATTCCTTCAAGCAGAACTTCTGACCGTTCTTTAGATTTTAAAGTTCAAATCAATGGTTTGGCTGCTGGTGTTAAACAAAATGAAGTTGTAGGTTTGACTCTTAATTATTCAAATCATAATGATTTTGAAATTTCTAAACCTCTCATTTATCGAACAAGTGGAAATTTAGATGCCGAAATTAGTGATGCAGAAAATCCTTTTGTTGTTGTCTATTTTACTGTTTCTTTAGTCGGAACTAATTTTGAAGGGCAAACTGACGTTTGGTTTAGTCATGTGACAAATCGTACATCTGAGCATTTTAAAATTTATTCTTTTATTCCTGCAACTTCTGCATCTGTTGTAAATGCTGATAAAGCTTCTAGTGATGTTCATGTTGAAACTTATGCTGACCAAGGTTATTATTTTGATAACGAAACAAACAAAATTGATAATGGACCTATTGTTTCTTCATCTTTGTCTAAACTTATGTTGGAAGCAGGCGCTAGTTTACCATTGAATTTTGAGTATCAATCTTTACAAGGAGAAATAGAATTTAGATATTTGAGTTTTGATGCGTTTGTTCAATTTGTTCTTTTCTCTTTAGAAACCGGAGATATGGACGAGGCTAAACGCGTTGCAGAAGAATGGTTTAACAAACCAGATTCAACTGAGTTTGTTTCTCAAGCATTTTATAGTTTTGTAAATGCAAACACTCCTGAAACACCTTTTTCTATTTCAGAAAATAAATTGATTTTGACTTCTAATGACTTTAAAGGTTATGTTGCAGTAATATTTAATGTTTTTGATGAAAATCACAATCCAATTAAACTTGTTAGATTATTCGCGTTAGAAAGTTTTTATTCTGTAAAATATGTTAGACCAAATATAAATACTGTTGTTCTTTACACTGAACAAACTTTAAGTTCGTCTGATATGTCTAGGTCAATGGTTGAAATTTCTGTAACATTTAGACCTGATTCTCAAACTCCTAAATATGTTAATAACATAGAACTAATCCCTAGTGAAGGCTTTGAATTTACAACTGATACTGAGAAAACAACAGGTTCTTTGGAAGGTTCTATTAAAGAAAATGGTTATTACAGAATTGACAATATAAGATTTATCAACAATGGAACTACCTTGGTATTTAGAATTACTGCTCTCTCAACTAAAGATATTGATGCTGAATCAATAGTAGATATTTTACGCATAACTTATACTCAAAATTTTGGTGGAAATGAATTCTTTAGAGATGCTGAAGTTCAAATTGAAATAAGAAATGAAATGCGTGTTAGCAAGGTTACATGGTTAAATAAAACTATCAATGGAGATGTTTACCTTAATACATCTTCAAATGACCCAAGTGAAAAATCATTTATTATTTCAACTATAACTTCACCTGCTAAGGCTTATGATACAAAATTGGCTTATTACTATCATTCTAATTACGGAAATGGAAATTATTTTGATTTGATTCCAGATAGTACTTCTCAAACATTTAATCTTCATATTGATTTAAATCAAAAAAATGGTGGGCAAGGTTACCTTTATCTTTTACCAAATGATATGGTTAAATCTAGGTCTGGTAGGCAAATTTTAGTCTATGAATATATTGAAGATAATGGAAAATTAGTTGGTATTCCTCATTACATTCCTTTGGCAAGTATTAATAAATATTATGATTTAATATTGAATGGTAGTTTTGGTACAGATGATTCAACTCATGATGATGACAAATTAGTTGTTTTAGATTCTGGAGAACAATTTTACATAAATAATTATTTTTATAACAATGGTCAAAAAGTATATTATCGTGACATAATTTTAAAAATTGAAATTTCTGTTGCTGACGGAAGTTCTGATGAAACTGCAATCAGAATCTATGATGAAAATGGTTTGTTAAAAATGGATTCTGCAAAACACTATTGCGTTATGAACGATATCACTTTAAATAATTGGAAAGGATTTAATTTTGATAGCTTTACTGGTTCTATTTTTGGGGCTGATGGAAATAAAACAATCACTTTACTTGGAGAAGAAAGTGAAAGTTTCATGAAAAATATTGACAGAAATGGTTTGAATATTGGTACGATTAAAAACTTGACTTTTGCTGGCAATGTAACTTCAGATTCAGAAGAACTTGGCTTTATTGCTAGACGAAATTCTGGAATTATTGAAAATGTATATATTGATGGTTATTATTCTTCTAATGGTGTTAGAAAATATAACGGAAGCACTTTGGTTTCATCTTCAACTTTAAAAGAAGATGCTCAGTTTGTTAAAGTGGGTGGATTTGTTGGATACAATACTTCAACGGGTATTATTAGAAATTCATATATTTTCGGACTTGATATTAAGGCTTTGAACTGCTATTCATATTTAGGTGGATTTGTCGGACATAATGTTGGACAAATTGAAAATTGTGGATTTGAATTCTATAAATTGCAAGAAGGAAAAACCAATTTTTTGACTATAGGAAAAAATAGTTATCTTGGTGGTTTAGTTGGATTGGCCGGTAACAGAAGTCGAATATCTGGCTCTTACGCATATGCTTATTCAATGGAAGATGAATTGAACAGTGTATTGGTGGGAGATGTGTCTAGTTATGTAGGGGCATTTATAGGAGCATTTGATTCTAATTCAACCATAAATGAAAGTTTTGTTTTTCTTGGCACAACTTCTGCTGCATTAGGAAGAACTGTTGGTTCAAATAATAATGTTACTATTTCAAATTCATACATTTCTTTCAAGAAAAATAATTCATACTCAACCAAAATTTATATCTCAGAAATAGTTACTGCAATTCGTGACACAAGCTTTACTTTATCTCAAAATACAGGAAGCGAATGGGAAAATGTTGTTAAAAATTTAGATGAAAATATTTGGCAATTGACTTCTATTGATGATTCTATCAATTTCGGTTATATGTATTTAAAAAATGTTCAACAAAGCTCTTCAGTTGATTTTGAAAAAGTTAAAATTCAAGATATTACTGACCCTATTAAAGTTTTATCTGTAGGCGCAGATTCTTCAAGTGGTATTTTGTTTTACTATAATGTAAATGTTAGTTTAACTGATGTTCAAAAATTTGAATTATTATCATTAAATACAATTTCTATATCAGATTTGTTTGGCATTACAGACAAAGAAGCTAAAAGTTTGGTTGTAATGGCTGATAACAAAAATATTACAATTGGAACTAACTCAATTATTGTTCAAGGTATTAATCAAACTGAATTTACATTGACTGTTTATTCTAAAATGAATTATGAAAAAAATAAACAATTTAAATTAATTATTTTGAATAATTTACCTTCTCTTATCACAACTATTGAAGATACACAACTTGATGATGGAAATGTTCTTATGCTTCAAAGAACAAAATCAAGACAAATTGTTTATACTTATGACAATTCTATTACACTCGGATATGAGAGATTTGAAACAGCCACTAATGAACAACTCTATGAAATTAAATATGGAATAACAAATGAGTCTAATTCTTATAATGAAAAATATGTTATCATTTCTGAAGATAGCAGTATTCTCTCTTTGAGTGGAAATGCGTGCCATAGTAATAATAGCATTACAACTATCAACACTTACTTATATCTCAATTTACCTATCATGAAAAATGGAGATGGTTTAAGTCAATATGGTGAAAAAATCAAAGAAATGAGAAATTTATCTTTTGCTGTTTCTGTTTTTGAAGGAGCAACAAATCTTATTGTAAGACCAGATACCATTGAAATTAAAGCAGCAAAATATAGCACTTTTGATGTTGAATTAAAAAGTGATAATATACAAGATAACATTTTAATTGGACTAACTTATAATGATATAAATACAACACAAATTGAAGTTGAAGAAGAAAATAGGGCTTTATTTAAAGTTGATGAAAACCTTTATATTGATTTTAATTGGATAAAAACTATTACTGAAACAGGCTTATATCACTTTAGAGTTACTGTTAAGGTTTTTGATGATTATAGACATAGAATCAATCATGATTACCAAAATCTTAAAATTTTAATAAATGCTTTAAGTCAAAAATCAAATGAAAATTTTGTTCAAAAAATAAATTTGGTTGTTAGAACTCAAGAATTACAAAATGTTTCTATTTCTGTTTATAGTATTGAAGATAGAGAACTTTTTAATTCGATATTATATTTAACACCTGAAAGTGCAAGTACAAGTGTGTTGACACCAAGTTCAGAATCTATTATTGCTATTACTGCAACACCTGCTTTTGCTGTTATGACACATTTTACACTTACTTATTCTCTCAATGCTGAAAATGATTCAAAAGTTGGTAGTGTTACTTTATCAAGATTGCTTTATAATTCTAACTATGGTTATTATTCAACTTCTTTATATACTTCTAATATTGTTGATGGAATTAGAGTAGATATCTCAAATAATGATAAAGTTGGTAATGGGGTATATTTCTTTAGAATGTATCTTTCAAGTTCATTTACCACAGGCAGTTCAGTTGTTTTGACTGCAACTTATTATAATGGCTCTACAATTTTAAAACAGGTAACTTCTCATATCAATGTTGACAGTTTGGCTGAAGCTAATATAAAAATTGAAGGAAAATCAACATACTTACTAGCAAAAGGTTCAAGTGCAACCATTACGATTGAATTAGATGAAAAACAAGAACTTACTGAATTGGTTTTAAGACATACACAAACAAATATAAGTCTTTCTGGAACAACTGAAAGACCAGAAAATGGAAAAAGAATTTACACTTCTGTTCTTACTGCTTATGTTGATGCTAAAGTTGCTGGGGGAACTAATGGTTTAGATAGTGGAATCTTCTATGTTTATGCTTATGTTCAAAGAACAATCAATAACAAAGTAGAAACAAAGTATAGTCGTGTTACTGTTATTTTAGTCGATTTTACTATTGATACAGATAACATCAGTCTTCAAAATGGTGGAACTGTAAATGAAGTTATAGATGGTGAAAATAGAAATGTGGGCATTTACTATGCGTATATTTCTCACCGTGATGCTTTAAAAATTAATTATCCTTTTAATGATATTATTTATGATAAAAATAACAATTTTGATGTTCAAGCTGTTGAAGAAATTAAACAAAAACAAGATGATTTCTTGACAGATTATAGTTATGAAGACGCTAAAGCAAAATATTATATCAATTATGCTTATGATAGACAAAATGGTTCTTATAAAAAGCTTTCTTTGATTGAACAACTTTATGAAGTTGATAAAAATTCTGGAATTTCAACAAAAGTATATAATTCAACAAATCATACAACAAATACTAAGGATTTTTATACTGTTTCTATGGATGAAACAGGCAGTTATTTAAATGTAACAGGAAATAGCGAAGGTAGTCAACTTATGAAACTTAGAACGACTATCATTTGCCAAGATGTTGAAATGGTATATGATTACTATTTCTATATCATTGTCGAACTTTATACCGATGAAGATTCTCCAAAACCTGTTTATACTGCTGAAGATTTTATTGCAATGGAAAATTCAAATGATACTAATCAAGATTACATTCTTATGAATGATATTGCTCTTGAAAATTACACTCCTATAAAAACTACAACTAATATTAGAAGCTTTGACGGTAATGGTTTTACAATCCATTTGAATAGTTTTGCTACTCAAACTGAATCTGCTTTAAATCTTGCTTTATTTAATAATATTGTTGAAACTACAACTTTGAAAAATATAAGAGTTAATATTTATAATGGTGGACAAATTACTGTAAATACAAATCAATATAAGACAGTCAATATTGCTGGTTTTGCTTTACAAAATAACGGAATTATTTATAATTGTGATGTCGTTGCTTATTATGATAAAAATTTCAACTTATATAAACTTAATGATGAAAATTATGCAGGTTTAGTCGTTCGTTATACAAAAGGTGTTAACAACGATTATTATCAAATGCAAAGAGAAGATATCACAAGTTCTGTTTATGGTTTTGTTGGAACTAACAATAAATCAATCATGAACAGTCGTGTTGGTGGTTCTAGTTTTGAACATATTGTAATTAATGGCTCAACTAATTTCATTGCAACTCAAAACATTGGCCATAGGTTTGTTATTCAAGGGCAGGGTGATGTCGCTGGTTTTGCAGGAATTAATAGTGGATATATAAGTGCTTGTTTTGTAAGTGAAGTTCAAATTTATAACCAAATCCTCTCATCATCTTCTCGTACTGCTGGTTTTGTATTACAAAATACAAATAGTATTCAGTCAAGTTACATTGAAGGACAAAAAGAAGCAAATAATGGTTCAGATAGAAAAAATTTTCAAAATACTTTAAGTTCTATTGATGCAATAGGGTATATAAGTGGTTTTGTTTATCAAAACAGTGGAAAAATTAAAAATTCTTATTCTAACATCGCTATAACAAATATGCCAACTTTTGCTAGTGGTTTTGTTTATACAAATGAAACGGGCGCAGAAATTTCTTTGTGTTATTCAGCTTGCTTCATCAAACAAACTGATATAAGTCAAATGCCTTTCTCTGCTATTAGTTATGATGGAAGTAGTTTAAACAACGGAACTATAAGTTTCTGCTATTTCTACGATATTGAAGGTGAAGACCCTACAAATCAAATGAAACTTGAATCAGGAACTAAATCTGTAACTCATATTGGACTTTCAAACAATCCTCAAGATGTATTTTATGGTTTCAGTTTTGCTTCAGATGAAGATTCTTATGATGGAATTTGGACAAAATCTAACAATGGAATAACACTTGTCAGTGCAAACAAAATTGCTTTATCAAATAGAAGTGCATCTACAGATGAAAATGGTGTCACTCATGTTTATTACAATAGAAGTATTGTAAATCTTAACACTATGATTCTTACAGACTTATCTTATGGTAGTATCAAAAATCCTATTATAATAAGAAGCGCTGAAGAATTTGCCAAAGCAACAGGTAATGCCGGAACAATTCCTATTGCTTCGTATAGAGAATATTATGATAACACTACTGTTTTTGGTAATTATAGAATTGTAGATAATATTGATTTGTCTGAAATTGACCAAGATCAATCTGGAGATAATAAAATTATTCTTACTACATTCGAAAAGACATTCCTAAACGGCATTTTAGACGGTAATGGCTTTACTATTTCAAACATTGAACTTGGTAGTAATAAAAATTACGAAAACTTTGGACTTTTCGCTAGTCTATATCATGCTCGTGTTATGAATATTGATTTCACTGTTAAATCTATCCATGACTCACAGGCAAATATTGTTGGAACTTTGGCTGGTACTGCTGTAAACAGTAGAATTGTCGCTACTTCTCTTACTCTTGAAGGAAGAAAAATTAATGATAAGGGATATGAGTCACCTATTCAAGGTAATAATGTTGTAGGTGGTCTTATCGGTATGCTATTTGGCGAAAGTAGCTTGATTGATGTAACAGTCACAAATGCAGATGTGTTCACTTCATTCTATGATAATGCTAAAACTATTTATAGCAATAAACAATATGTTGGAGAAACACTTCGTAACCTTGCTCAAAGCAGAAGTTCGTTGATAAATAATGTTAAACAACTTTCTTATGCAGGTGGTATTATCGGCTATGTCGATGTTTATGATTTAACAAGCAATCAATATGTTAAATATGATAAAAGTTTGGAAATGAGTGACTATGACTTAATTAAAGTCCATGCTTATGATACTGTTAACGTTTACGCAGAAATTGCTGGTGGTTTGTTTGGTTATGTCGGAGATTCAACTTACATCTATGATGCAGAATTAAAGTTAAATTCTTCTGATGGAAATTTGAACGAAGATGGCAGAATTATCAATCCTTCTTATATTACAAGTAAAAACTTATTTGCAGGTGGACTTATTGGTGAAAATTATGGTGGTTTGTTCGCTGTTTCTGCAAGTTATTCAGATACTATTCAACTAGAAATTGAACAAAATGAAAATGCTTATTATCAATCTTATGCTAGTGCAATAAGAGGTCAACAAAGCATATTCTCTTATACAAAAAATGATATCCTATTTTCTGAAAGATATAATGACCCTCTATTTATCGGTGGTCTTGTAGGCTTTATGGGTGGTGGATTTATTAATGTTGGTTATAGCAAACTCAATGTCATTTCTCACTCTAATCAAACACTCGCTGCTGGTGGTATTGTTGGAGCAGTAGGTTATACTAAAAACGCATTCCAATTAACTGCAATAAGCAATAATGATATCTTTGTCAATGTGTATTTTGACGAGGTTTATTCTTCTGGCGACCTTTATATTGATGGAGAAAATGGCGCAAGTGCAGGTTTAATCGGTGCAATAGGTCAAGATACTGAAAATTCAACACCTTCTATAGCAATGAAATATGTTATGACTATGAACTATTATTCTTATACTGGTACAAGCACAAACGCTAAACTTTTGGGTGATAATAGTAAAATTGACGAAGCAACTAGAAAAGGATTAAGTGATAACCATTTCATGTTTGTAGGACATTATTTGAAATATAATGTAAATTCAAGAAATGATTATTATAAGAAAGGTGAAGATAACACTTATGAAAATGTGATTAAAACTCCAATGTCTTCACCAGTCTATATCATTGGCGCAAATAATAATTTTTACAATGTAACTAGCAGTTTTGCTGATGATATAAGCAATGAAATGACTGTTGGTGGTTATTACAGCATTCAAATTGGAAGCAATACAAATGCTGTTAACATTGAATTAAATGAATTCGGTTTTGTTAAAAGTTCAACCAACTATACTCTCGAAAAATATTATAACTTTATTAAGGCAGTTCATATTGGTACAGATAATATGAATTCAATGCAAAAAGCATACAGAAGATTTGAAAGCTATTTCCTTTCAAATGATTGGTCAACAAATTATTGGCAACATAACCAAGATGAACTTTTCCCTTATATTGAACTTTTTGAAACATTAGATATAAAATTCTGGGATGCGACTATAAAAAGTACTCTTGAGGTATTATCTGATTTGATACAAAACCCTCAAAGAACTGTTGTTGTAAGAGGAAGAATTAATCCAGACGACCCTTCTAATATTGCTTGTCAAGATATTGATATTCCTAATATGATTGCAAATACACAAGAAAATTCAGAATTATTGGGAATATTAAATTCTCGTAAAAATGGAAATAATAGAAATAGCATTTTAGGTAATTTTAAAGGTACTTTAATTTCATATAATTCATATATGGAAATTTCAGGAACTGAACTTGGAACTGTTAAAAATGATAGTGAATATGGTGGAAAAGTAGGTGATGATGTCGGAATTATTACTGACAGACCTTTATGTGAAACCTTAGATGAAGGTTCAAGAATTTTAGACCTAAATATTTATTTAGTTGGACCATCTAATTCAGAAATAAATTATTCAGTTATTAATAGTGGAATTTCATCATCAGCAATACAAAATGTAAATGTAACTTTGAATAGTGCTGTTTCTTTAGTTGCTAAAGAATTAGAAGTTGGCGATAGAGATTCTAAATATGCAGGTGTATTTACAAATGGAAATGTAACAAGTACATCATTTATAAACACAACTTTTACATTTAGAAATAATTCTGAAGGAAATGGAAATTCTGAAGGAAATATTAATTTGTCATCTAATGCTGAAGACACAGATAGCAAATTATACTTTGGTCTTCTTGCAGGACAAATTAAACAAGAAAACGGGTTTAATTCTATGGTGATTAATGGATTAAACGTTGTTTCTAATTCTAATGATTCTTCTACTGTAATAAATATTAATTTAAATAATACTTGCTCGGATTTATACGTTGGATTATATGCTGGAGAAATATCTAAAGCAAATGAACAAACAGGAAAAATTAGCATTAGCATTAATTCTCTTTCAAATATCAATATTAATTTGAAAGGTAATAATGAAGTAACGGGAAATGCTTATATTGGTGGTTTCGTTGGAAAAGTAACGGGAGATATATTCACTTTTGCTGGTTCTGCAGAAGCTACTAAAGGTGGAATAGTAATTAATCAAGGAATTAAAATTAATTCCTTATACGCAGGTTTGGCATTTGGACAATCAATATCCAATTTAAATATTTCTGCATCATCAATATTTGATTTAAGACTATCTGGTGGTATATATCAAACAAATAAAGATATTGTAACAGGTTCTGCTCATTTAGGAGGAATTGTTGGCGAAACTATTGATTTATCTATTCAAAGCATGGATATGAATTTTTCTATTGGTTGTCTTAATGATAATAAACTTCCTCCTCAATATGAGACATTGTTTGAACAAAATGTTTACAACTATAATAGTTCAATTCCTGGAGAATCTGATTCTATAAAATTATCTCCTTATATTATAAATAATATAAATAATGATAATATAAATAAGGAAAATATATTAATCGGAGGTTTTGCTGGAAAAATAAATGGAAGTGCATCAGTTTCAGGTAATTGCAACATAGAAGGTGTTATTGATGTCGAGACCAAAAATGATAAAGAAGTTGACATAGGTGGTTTTGTTGGACATCTTATGGGTGGCTTTACTGGTCAAAATTTAATTGGTGAAAACAGTTTAAACATTTCTGTTCAATCTTCTGTAAGTTCTACTGGAGCAAAAAGTGAAGCTAAAATTGGTGGAATCATTGGATATATTCCACAATCTGAAGGAAGTGTATCTGGAGAAAATAAAGTTGAAATTAATAAAGATTTTAATGAGTATTTCAAAATAACAGGAAATACATTATTAAATGTTCCAAGTATTAAATTTGGTGGTGCAATTGGTCAGGTGGGAAGAACAAATTACAATATTGAGAGTTCTTCTGTAAAAATTAATTCAATTAGTTTTGGTGGCACTGTTAAAATTTATGGGAATAATATTGGTAATATAAATGGAACAGATGGTTCATCTGATGTTTATGTTGGTGGTATTGTTGGACAATTTAGTGATATAAATAGTCAAAATAATATTTCAACAAATTCTTCAATTTCAAATTGTTTAACATATGGTGATGTGTTCATTATTTATCCATTTTATGTTTCGGGAAGTTATGCAAATGAAAAATTATTAAAATATAATTTTGGTGGAATTGTTGGTGCTCTTGGTACAAACAAAGACGGAAAATCTGTTCAAATTAATGATAACAGTACAATTATGACTTCCTTTAATAATAGGCTAATAAATAAATTTGATGATACCAAAAAATATAATGTTGGTGCGATTGTAGGCAAGAATGCTGAAAGTGGTAATTATAAAAACAATGTTTATTCTTCTGGTGTTTGTATGGCTTATCAGGTGGAAGAAGGAAATAAAGATATTGCTTACGGTAGAGTCTTTAGTGATAATGATAAAAATGATTCTTATTTGGGTTATTCTAGCATTGTTGCTAAAAAAGATAATGAAAATATTGATACTACTATTAAAGAAGTAGAGTCAAAGGACGATATATTAACCAAATTTTCATCTTTAGTTGAAGAAACTCCTTCTGGGCATAAACTTAACCCTTATAAATGGAATGAACAATCTCCTATATTCAGTAATGAAAATATTGCTGGAAATTTCCATGGTATAAAATGGATTGCTCTTCAAAGTAGTATAAATTATAAGAATATCGGAGTTGGAGAAGAAGGAAGAACTAATGCAATAGCCGACAATTTAACTAATGTAGCATTTATTGGAAATGGTAATACAATTTCAATTTCAGACAGTCGAACTAGCAAAATTAAGGATGAACAAATTTTAGGTGGTCTTGTAAATACTTTGGGTGAAAAACCAGAAGCAAAAACTAACGAAAATGAAATACCATTAAGTTTTAACATAATTTCTGGATTGATTATTAATCTTGATGTAAAAGATTTAGATTTAAACACAGATGGAGATAAAAGTCTCACAGCAACTTATGGTGGAGTTGTAGGAAAAACTTATTCCAATTCGTTTGTTTATGGTGTTGGTGTTGAAGGAACATTGTCTGTAGGTGGTAAAAATACACAACTTACATTAGGTGGAATTGTTGGACATATGCAAGGTGGAATGATTAATGAATGTTATTCTGATGCCGAAATAATATATCGTGCAAAAGGTGGAAATATCAGCAATGAACAATTAACAGATCAGGGTTCAATTGCAGGAATAGCAAACCTTTCAGATTATAACAACACTATTAAATCTTCATATTCTTCTGGAAAAATTAAATCTTATGTTTCAAATGATATATATTCTATCGCAGGTTGGTCAGATAATTCAAATCTACCAACAAGCAGCCCTAATATTAAAAGCGATATTATAGATTGTTATTCAATTTCTAATATAGAAATTAATGATTTTATAAATGACATAACAAAAGGTGATATAAAGGCTATTTATGAAAGTGATAAAGTTATAAAAAATGGGAATTTAGAGAATATTTCTGAAATTACTTCTTTGTCGTTTAACGAAGGTTCTAAATCTCAATATAGTTTAAATTCAAAAGGTGATATCAAAACAATATTTAACTCAAAGTGGTATTTTACACCATTTACTAACTTTGGTTACGCTACTCATGGATTTGGCTATATGAAAAATCCAACTGTATATACTAGAGAAAAAGAAAATACAACTATTCCAAAATATAATTACACTGAAGTATTTTATAAAGATGTTTTAAAATATTCTGAGAACAGGTTTACAGAAAAACAAAGTGAAGAAACTAACTGGTATTTTGGAATTCTTAATATTGATAAATATCAACAAATGGTAAATTTGGGTAGTTCAGGTTATAGATTTAGATTGCTAAATGATTTAATACTTACCGATGACAAAATTAACGAATCTAAAGATTTTTCACATTCTTTTGATGGTGATAATCATAAAATAGATATCACAGGGTATACAAAATCTTTATTTAAAAATGTAACAGGTGAAGATATTAAAATTGAAAATTTTGTCATTACTAATGCTAATGTAACAGGTGACGGAATTTTAGCATCTTCTGTAACTGGAAATTTAACTAATATTTCAGCAACTGGAAATTTAAATGTTTCTGGTAAAAATATAGCAGGAGGTTTAGTTGGAACTTTGACAGGAACTGGCAAAGGTCTTGTATCTGTTGTCAATATAAAACAAGTTTTAAATGGCTTTATTATAGGAGGTGTTGTTGGTCAATTATTAAATGGGGATATATCCTATTCTTCATATAGTGGACAACTAATTAATAGTGCTACAAATACAGAAACAACTATTGATAAAACAGTTACTTCTCCTGCTGTAAATGGGATCGCATATAATAATTGGAACGAATTTGCTCATCAAGATGGAGATGAAACGACTTTGAGAAAAGTTACTAATGACAGTGTAAAACCTTTATCTAAAACAGACGCAGACGAAAAATATGTTAATTGTATTTTAGGAGGAATTGCTGGAATTGCTATAAATTCAACAACATCATTTGACAACTGTTATAATAATGGTTCTATTCTTAATTCATATACATTTGCGATAGAAGAGACAAAAGAGACAAAAGAAAAAAGTGGAAGCTTTGTTTCTGGTGGTATTTTGGGTTATAGCGAAGGAACTGTTACGATAAGTAATTCATATAATGTTGGGCTTGTTGGAACAGGAAATTATCAGAACGCAGAAGGTTATTTGTTTGCAGGTGGAATTTTTGGATATGCAAGTGGTGCAATTACTTTGTCTAATAATATTAATGACGGTCCTGTTGAAGCAATCGGAAAAATTGAAAATGTTGACTATTCAATTAGAAATAAAAAACATGAATTAGGAGCAGAGAATGGAATAGTATTGGGTGATCCATACCCTTTGGAATATGACTTTGCAATGATTTACAATCCAAATCAATTACGTCATGTTTTCGCTTATGGACTTGGATATGCAAATGGTTCTGTTACAGATAATGGAAATAATTCTTCAATTGATAATATAAAAAATGATGGAAATATGGGACAAGTTATTGACCTTAAAACTTTATCATTTAATAGAAGTGCCATTATGCAAAATGTCAAATTGGCAGAAAATGTTTATTTATTTAATGCAATTTTTAATTGCAAAAATGATGTAATATACTTTAACGGTTATGATTCTTATGGTGTTCCAGCAAGGGTTTTCATGACAGAAACTATTACTAGATATTTGGCAAAACCTTTAAATGATTATAATAGTAGTAATAGATTCAAAAAGGATGAGGAGAATCATAGTAAGGATTTGACTTTTGCAGAAGTATTTACGAAAGAAGGAAATAAGAATTTTTATAAAGGTGATGGTGGTATAGATGGTATAAAAGATGGGGTAAATGGAGAAATAACACTAAAAGATTATAGAGAAAATGATGAAATAGAATTTGAAAATTATAATAGAAAGGTTTATAACTTAGAAGCAAGTACAGAATATTATGCTTCTGTAAACTTTTCTGAATATGATAATGTATTAAATTCAGCATTTGGTGAAAAATTGGGTTATAGTTCAGCAAATAATAAATTTGGGACTAAATATATTAATACTAGTGGGTCAATAGAGTCTAAAATAGCTGATATACAAGCTGAAATCTATAATAATACAGATGAAGTTTCATCAGTTAATGTAAATGGTATGCCTGTTGCATTTATTAAAAATGGTAATGCTTTTTCAACCATTTTGAATCCTTATAGTGCAGAATTTGAAATTACAATAAATGATGAAACTATTATTGGAGATTATAAAGAAGGTAAATTTGGTAAACGTAATGTAGATATAAAAACATTCCAAAATGGTGGAGAAATTGATTATCAATTTTGTAATTACACTCTTAATGATGACAATTCATTAACAATTAAAGGAACAGTATATTTTGTTAATCCAGTAGAAGGTAATATTACAGTAAGTGCTTCTATTAATTACACTTCTAATATAACAACTATTCAACTTAGAAATAATAATGTTGAAGAAAGTGAAAATAATTACAAAATATATTTAGATAATATATCGAATTTAGGGGAATTAAGTTATGATAATTTATTAAATAAGGCTATTTCTAAAAATGTATATACATTAACAATAAATGGTGAATCAGAAACATTAACTTGCAATGGCAGTGGAAATGATTCTGGAAGATATTATATTACAGTAACAAAACCATCTATTATATCATCATTAAAAGATTTTAATGAGTCACAACTAAAAATTGAGAGAACATATAGTGTTACAGACGAGATTACTGCTGAAGTTAATTTAACATTCTCCTCAACAGAAAAAACTCAAGATAAATTAAATCAAGTCAAAAGTCAAACTATTGAATGGCAAGAATATTTAATTGCAAAATTAAATAGGACAGCTCCACAAGAAGGATATAATACAGATATAATCATATCTCTTGAAAATATATCTACTACTGGATTCGCTTTAGATTTAACTCAATTAAGAAATAAGTTTAACGAAACAAATAAACTTGCAATTGATTTAGATGAGTTTAGTTTAACTTATAATGATAATGATTGGAATGTTGTAAATAAGACAACTGATTGGATTATAGAAAAAGAAGGAAATAATATTAATTTCAAAGTGAAAGATGAAAGTTTAGGAAATCAAAATATAGCTACATTAATTCAAAACTTTAAAGATAAAATAATGGGTTGCGATGTTTACTATAATGTCAAAGGTTCAAGAATCTTAAATAGCATTGAATTTAACACGACTGGAAGTTTAGACGGAATTTTAAGTTATGATACAGAACCAAATGTAGATTTACAAAATATTATAGTCGAAAAAGACGGTGAAAATATAAATTTAAGATATAATGGCTCAAATATGAGTGAAGAAAATGAAGTTAATAGAGAAGAAAGCATAGTGGTTGGTGGAATTCAATTCTATACTCAAAAAATTACAATAAATGCTGGAGAAAAAATTACAAAGCTATCTCTAATTAAAGATAACAATAGTATTGTTGGAGAAAGAATAATTGTTCTAGATGGACAAGATAACTCTAAAATAAAACTTTTTGCTCATATTGATTCTTCTATAGATGTAAAAGATAAGAACATTACTATTAATGATAAATTTATCATTAATAAAACTTCAACAACTATGGGATTAATAGAAAGTGAAAATAAAAAATTAATAGACCCAAATAATATACATTTAGATGACATAGATGTAATTACATTTGAAGATGAAACTTATGAAATTAATAAAGTTATATTTGGCCTTACATATACAGATGAAAGTGGTGAAGAACAAAAAGTAAAATGTCCATATTGTGGTAAAGCAGATTGTTTCTATTTAGAGACAAATAAAACACAAGGCACAAAAGGATATTCTTATAGAATTTATGATTGTGGTGCAGTTGAAGTAGAATATGATGTATATAATGCCAATAATATTAACTTAGAGTCAACAATGAAATTTTCATATAATGGTGAGTTTAAAGCTTGGAAACCAATAAAAATCGATAATCAAAACGATGTAGGATTTGTACAATATGAATGGGAAGAAGATGGAGCGTTTAATTGGAAAAATGAAAAAATAAAATATTTTGATTCTTACAACCCTACAGTAGTTTTAAATAAAATTACTGTTGATTTAATTGCTCAATTTGTTAAAGGTTCAGAAGATAAAATTGTTTTTGTAAAAGCACCAAATAAAAAAACAATGCAAACTGTACAAAATGTTGAAAATAGTTATAATACAACCGATACTTATTATTTACCTTTGTTTGCAGGTAATGAACCATCACACGATGTTTCTCATGATGACCATTGTAGCAATTTGGTATATAAAAACCAGGAATCTACTGATTGGACCACTGAATCTTCTTGGACTATTAAATTACCTGACGATAGTGGTTATGAATTATATGAATATGATTATAGATATGATATAACTTATAATTACAATTCACAAGAAGTGTCAGTTACAAATGCAAAAATCAATGGAGATATAATTGTTTTAGAAAACAATATTTCCGTTGGTGAAAGAAATTATGGAGAGTTGAATAAAAAAATATTTGGTTTTGATTATTTAATTAATTATTTAAATTCAACTACTGCAGGAATATTCACAAAAAATGGAGATAAAAATACAATTCAAGATGTTGTTTTCGATGTTATTTCAGGAATTGCGACTACAGAGAAAAATATATCAGCATTTATAGAAACTAATAGTGGAACAATAACAAATGTTAAATTATATGGAAATTTAAGAAATGTTGCAAATTCCGAAAAAAATATAAAAGTATTTTCAACTTTTACAGAATTTACAGAAAATGTTACTAATTTTGAAAGTTATTTAGCAATTACGGGATTAAACGCGTCAGTGGATAAAGATGTTAAAGTTACTTTGTCTAATAATGGTATTAATAATAATAAAGAAGAAAATCAAAATAAATTACAAGAAATTCTTATTGCTGGTTCTGCAGTTAAAGGTCGTAATGGTGAAAACGATGTAGAAAACAATAATGGTGGAAATGGTAAATTAGGTGGTAAAATTGAATCCACAAATAATTGTTATGCACGTGTTGGTTTAAATAGTATTGCTGGATTTGGTGGAAATGGTAAAAATGGTGGATATAATGGAACAGAAGTTCTTGGTGGTGCAGGTGGTGGTGCTCCAGGTATAAATGCTGATGATATTAAAGGAAATTATAAAAACAGTACACAATTTGGTGGAAATGGAGGAGTTGGAGGCTTAGGTTATATTGATTCAAATAATAAAAATGTACTCTTATCAACAGGTGGTGGAAGTGCAGGAGCATTTATTGATGGACAAGGTGCAGCACATGGAAAAGATGGTGTTTCTAATAAAGAATACATAGAAAGCTCTAATTATAATAGTGGTAAAAATGGTTTTTCAATGTTAGGGACAAAGGACATCCCTATAGGTTCAACTAAAGGTGATCGTGGACATGCTGGAGTTCCAACTAGACAAATATACAGTTGGGCTGAAGGTAAAGGAAGAGATCTTAGTTATGCATTTTATGGACCATATGGAGCTGCTGTAGGTTCTGAAAAAGGTTTTGTTCAATATTGGGCTGAAAAAGTAGATGAAACTTCTAAAATAATTACTTCACCTGATTCTAAATTTAAATTTACGACAAGTTCATCAGGAGCTTCAAAAACCTATGAAAATGAATTGTGGAGAAATGGTGGTTTTACTGAAACTTCAGAAATATATCTTGAAGTTAAAGCTCAAACACGTTTTAAAAGTCAGGCTTATTATATGCCAGAACCTTTCTGGTATTACTTTGTTTTCAAATATGAAATTACAGACTATTGGATTATGACTTGGACATCTGGTGAAGCACTTAATTCTGCTGGTTCATTTGGTTGGAGTGTTAACCCAAACCGATAAACGCAAAATGTATAAATCATTTTTACAAAGGAAAAATTTATGAAAAATGTTAATGAGAAGAAAAATATACATATAGGACATAGAAAAAGACTTGTCGAACTTGCTTGCAATGTAGGTCTTGATAATTTGAGTGATGTACAAGTTGTTGAATTATTTCTTACATATATTTTTCCTAGAACTGATGTCAATCCTCTTGCCCATGAACTTTTGGATAGATATCAAAATCTATGCAATATTGTTTCAGCTACTCCAGAAGGTCTATCTGAAGTCCCTGGAATAAACAAAGCTTCAGCACAAAGAATTTGTGTTTTCGGTGAACTCTTTTATTACTTTGTTACTTCAAGAATTTCTAAAAAACATCCTATTTCAAATGTTGCTGAACTTATTGATGTTGTTGAAGATTATTTAAGACTGAGAGATGTTGAAAATATTTTGCTTCTTGCTCTCAGTGCAGGTAACATTATAACTCATAGGAAAAGGATTGGAAATGGTACTTCAAAAGAAATAAGCATCTTATTAATTGATATTGCAAATTTTATAAGAGATTCTAAAGCTGCTTCTATTGTTATTGCTCATAGCCATCCTTATGGTAGTTGTATTCCTTCAAAATCTGATGACAATTCATTCAACGAAATTAACAATCTTTGTATAAATTTTGGTATTAATTTAATAGACTCATATATTGTTGGTGAAGATGGAGTTTATAGTCATCGTAAAAATGACATTATAAGAAAATATTGTGACATTGAGGGTTTAACTGATACGTTTAAACTACTTATAAAGTAATAATAAAAACTTAGCATTTTTGCTAAGTTTTTTATTTTAAAATAAAATAAATAATTAAGTATCCTAATGAAGAACCTAAAATTGATGAAAAAAAACATAAAAAAATCAATAAAATATTACTATTTTTGCGTGAAATTTTATCTTTTTTAATAAATTTGGGCTTTTCATTTTCTAATATTTCAAATCCATACGGCAAAACAGACAAACAATATATATCATCATCGTCATATTTTATTGAAATGATATCTTGTCTTTCAAGATGTGTTAGGATATGCTTTATACTTTCACTATCCATTCTGAAATGTCTTGGTAGAGCCATTATGATATCTGGTATTTCGATGATTTTATACCCACCATCTCCACATTCTTTTGCTAAAATTGTTAAAACAAGTTTAGATTTTGTATCAATCATATTTTTAGTTTTAGTAATTAAATAATTTATATTCCATAAGTCGAATAAATTTATGCTTTTTTGGCAAATATTATATTCATTATGACCAAAAAAGAGAAAATGGTTATGTTTTATTTGTGTAACAAATGTCAACAGAAAAGGACATATCTTATTTCACCACAAGAAATTACTCAGGCTCTTTCAAAAAGGTTTATTCTCTCTATTGAAGAAATTGATGAAATTATGGTTTCTCTTTCTAATGAAAACTTTATTGATTTTGTTGTTAGTGACAGTAAAAAGGGGTATTTTTACTGTGTTAATCTCAAAAAAGCTGGGCAAACTTATATATTTGATACTAAGAAAAAACGCAGAACTTTTGGGTTGTTGATATTAAGGAGTATTTTTCTTGCAACTATAAGCTTTGTTTTTGGTCTGATTTTGCGTGCAATATTTAAATAAATACATTTAAAATTTATATTGATTTTTATTCTTTTTGTGTTAAAATAATATTTATGGAAGAAAAATTTGTTTTAAAATCTAAATTTAAACCTGCTGGTGACCAGCCAGAAGCAATCAATAAATTAGTTGAGGGGATTGAAGATGGTCTTAAAGACCAAGTTCTTTTAGGTGTCACTGGTTCAGGTAAAACATATACTATGGCAAACATAATTGAAAAAGTGAACAAACCTACACTTGTTATTGCTCACAATAAAACACTTGCTGCTCAATTATGTAATGAATTTCGTGAGTTTTTTCCAGATAATAGGGTTGAATATTTTGTTTCATATTATGATTATTACCAACCAGAAGCTTATATAGTTTCTACTGATACTTATATTGAAAAAGATATGTCTGTTAATGAAGATATTGATAAATTACGTTCTTCTGCAACAAGTTCACTTCTTGAAAGAAAAGACACTATTGTTGTTGCCTCTGTTTCTTGTATTTATGGTTTGGGTAGTCCTGAAGAATATCATAATCTCCATATTGCTTTAAGAGAAGGCGAAGAATATGATAGAGATGACCTTATCAGTCATTTAATTGCAATTCAATACACAAGAAATGATATTGATTTTAAACGAACAACTTTTAGAGTAAATGGTGATGTTGTTGATATTTTTCCAGCAAATACCAGTGAATTGGCAATTAAAGTTAGATTTTTTGGTGATGAAATTGAAAAAATATTTGAATTTGACCCTGTAAGTGGAAATTTATTAAATGAGATTAGTTTTGTTGCAATCTATCCTGCTACACATTATGCAGTTGGCAGTAATACTCTTCAAAACGCTATTTCACAAATTTCTGAAGATAGAGAAAAAGCAATAAAAGATTTTGAAGCGCATAACAAGCCTATTGAAGCAGAAAGAATTGGACAAC
>CANQFL010000001.1 GCA_947598785.1 uncultured Clostridia bacterium | reverse complement strand
GCAGGTGAAGGGAATCGGACCCTCGCAACCAGCTTGGAAGGCTAGTGTTCTACCACTGAACTACACCTGCAAACGCTTTACTAGTTTATCACTTGCCATAGAAAAAGTCAAGAAAAAATTTAAAAAAACTCAAAAATAGAAAAGAAATTATTTGTAACTAGGCAAAAAAGAAATATTTTAATAAAAAAAATATAAAAAAATGCCGTCAAACTTTGGAGTTTTTCAGTCGAATATGATATAGTTTATGTATGTTTAAAAATAAGAAGATGATTTATTTACCTATTATTTTAATTGGAATAACAATGGCAACTGTATTGTTAATCATTTTTCTAACACCAAAAGCAACTCTTTCTATTGGTGTCAATGATATAACAGCAAACATCAATGAAGAATTTACTATTCCAATATCATCATCTGATAAATTTATTAAAATTGATTATGAAATAGAAGATGAAGATATAGTTAAATATCTAGGTAATGATAAATTTAAAGCAATTAAGTTAGGTAAAACAAATATAATTATCAAAGCAACTAATTATAATAATGCAACAGCATCAGCAATTTGTACAGTTGAAGTAAAAGACAAAAGAACAGATAATAATCCTGAAGATTCTAAAAATGATAATAATTCAAAACCAAATTTGAACGAAAATGAAAATGATTCACCTAATCAAAATGAAAATGAAAATTCAAATAGTGAACCAAATAATTCTGAATCAAATGAACCAACTAAACCTAATGAACCAACAATACCAACTAATCCTGACAATCAACCAAATCAAAATGAAGATACTTCTAAACCCGAATTTAAAAACCTTTTTACTATTGAAAGTGTTAAAGAACAAAATACAATAGAAGGTAATAAAATTTTTGCAAAATTAAATAGTACTTTTTACATATACATAATATTTGATGATGTTACAATAATTCCAGATTTCAAATTTAACAGTGAAGAAGTTGAAATAAATAAAATGCAATCTGTGAAATGTTGTTATAAAATAACAGCAAAAGAATCAACTGAAATTGAAGTTTATAACAACAACACATATCTTGGTTCAATTTTGATTGAAATAATAAAATAACAACCCAACAGAGTTGTTATTTTTATTATTGATATCCATTAGGATTATTTTTTTGAAAATTCCAAGAATCTTCACACATTTTTCTAATTCCAAATTGAGCTTCCCAGCCTAATTCTACTTTTGCTTTGTCAACACACGAATAACAAGTTGGAATATCTCCCAATCTTCTAGGCTTAATTGAATATGGTATTTTTATTCCATTCGCTATTTCAAAATTTTTAACGACATCTAAGACACTATAACCTTTACCAGTACCCAAATTATAAATACATAAACCAGCTTTTTGTTCAATTTTATTTAAAGCTTTAACGTGTCCAAGTGCTAAATCAACGACGTGTATGTAGTCTCTTACTCCTGTTCCGTCATGAGTGTTATAATCATTTCCATAAACACTAAGTTCAGGTCTTTTCCCTATGGCAACTTGTGTAATATATGGCATAAGGTTATTTGGAATTCCATTTGGATTTTCACCAATTAAACCACTTGAATGAGCGCCAATAGGATTAAAATAACGGAGAATAACAATATTCCAATCATTATCAGATTTTTGTATATCTTTTAAAATTTGTTCTATCATAAATTTAGTCCAACCATAAGGATTTGTACAAGCCCCTGTTGGAAAATCCTCTGTTATCGGAACAATTTGTGGATTACCATAAACAGTTGCAGAGGAAGAAAAAATTAAATTTTTAATTTTATGATTATTCATAATTTCAATCAAATTTAAAGTACCTGTAATATTGTTATTATAATATCTCCAAGGTTCTTTAACAGATTCTCCAACTGCTTTTAAACCAGCAAAATGAATAACGCAATCAATTTCATATTTTTCAAAAATTGAATTTAAATTTGTTTTATCTAATAGGTCTATTTTATAATATTGAACCTTAATTCCTGTTATTTTTTCTATTCTTTGAAAAACTAATTCATTAGAATTTATAAAATTATCTATGACAATAACATTATAGCCTGCTTTTTGCAATTCTACTACAGTATGAGAACCTATGTAACCTGCTCCTCCGGTTACCAAAATATTTTTCATAAATTTCTCCTTTATATGTCAAAGTCTTAAATAATTTTAAACAATCATTTGGAGCGGACGATGGGAGTCGGACCCACCTCTCAGGCTTGGGAAGCCCGCATACTACCGATGTACTACGCCCACAAAAATACTAAGAATAAAAACTTTATTCTTAGCAAAATTACTTATTCTTGAATATTTGGAGGAGTTACAATAGGTCCTAATATGGTGTTTGTTGTGATTGTTGTGAGCAAATTAGAAATATATGACAATAAAATTCTCACAGGTTGGCTTGACCTTATATATTCTTTAGGGTTTTGTAGTTTCATAAATTCAATAGAATCTACAGGAATTTCAATACTCATAATAATTGAAAGTTTCATTAAATTTTCAGGTTGTATAAGCAATTTTCTTTCAATAGTAACTTTTACAATTTCTTCTGAAACTTTTTTAACATCAATAACATCTTCAGGCTTGATATTTATCATGGTATTAGGTGCAGGTATTTGTATTTTTTCATAAACAATTTTTTCTAACATAGGTTTAACCAAATGTGGTTTAATTACATTTTCATTCATATTTTTTTCTCCTTACTATTTATAATTTTAACATATTTTAAACAAATTTTCAATTAATCTTGGCTTTGTTTTTCTTTATTTTCATTATCTTCATTTTGAAGATAAACAATTTTAAGATTTACCATTTGAACTCTTCGCCCATCCATTTTTGTTACAGTAAAAATCATTTTGATGTTATGAATAGTTAAATTTCCTTCGTCATCGATAATATCATCAGTTGTGAAATACTCATACTTACTACCAATTTCAGGTACGTCTTGTGATAAATCAAAAATGAAACTATTTACTGATTGATATGGATTGTCAGGTAAATTTTCAATTTCTAGTCTATCAAACAATTCTTCAATAGATATTTCTGCATCTATTTTATATTCATCATTTCCAATTTGTTCAATAATAGGTTCTTGTTCATCTTCGTCTGTTTCATCAAAAATTTCGCCAAAAATTGTTTCTACACAATCTTCCATCGTAACGATTCCAGAAACACCACCATTCTCATCAATTACAACTGCAAGATGTTTCTTTTCTTTCTGCATATCTTTTATCAATGTATCAACAACAGTATTTTCTGCTGTAAAAAGTGGTTCTGTCATTAAATCCTTTAATGTTGACTTTTTGCCTTCTATTTTTGCACTAAAATAATCTTTTATATTCAAAATGCCGACCACATTATCAGTATTATCCTTATATACAGGCATACGGCTATATTCATGGTCAACAAATTTTTTCTCAATCTCTTCGTTTGTGTCATTTACATTCAAAAATACAACATCAACCCTATGAGTCATTACATCATGAGCAGTAGCTTCTTTAATTTTGAAAGTTCCCTGTAAAATGTCGGCCTCATCTTTTCCGAGAACGCCCTCTTCTTCCATAGTATCAATAATACTTTCAAGTTCATCTTCTGTTACTGTAATATTAGACTTATCTTTTTCAGATTTTTTTGTACATAGTTTTTGTAACCAATAAAAACAAATAACAATAGGATAAAGAATTTTCATAATGACAAATAAAATGATTGAAAAACGACAAGCGTATTTTTCAGGATTGGATTTTGCCAAAGCTTTAGGTAAAATTTCTCCTGTAATCAAAATTATTATTGTCATAACAAGCGTATTTAAAACATTTAGCAAAGTAGCATCATTCAAAAGTTGTGATAAAATAAATGCACATAAAGTTGTCGAAAGAATATTAACAATGTTATTACCAACAAGAATTGTAGTTAGAGCCCTATCCGAATGTTCTGATATATAAAGAGCCTTTCGGGCACCTTTAACTTTATTTTCTGCCATAGTTCTAATTCTAATTAAATTCATTGATGAAAAAGCAGTTTCGCTCGCAGAAAAGAATGCTGAAAACAGTAAAAGAATTGCAATAATAAAAATTAAAATACCATGTGTATAATTAAATTGAATTGAAAGTAACAAACTCGGGTGCATTTTTAAATCTCCTTAAAATTATTAAATTGACTTTAATAGTATAACACAATAAAAAAAACTTGTCTAGTGTTTTATGTTATATATAATTTCTCTTGACTTTAAAAAATAAAATTTCTACAATATTTATATGAGTTTAAGTGTAAAAAATTGTAACATATGTCCAAGACATTGCAATATAAACAGAAATTATAATAATGGATTTTGTAATGAACAAAATACAATCAAAATTGCAAAGATAATAAAAAATTTCAAATGGGAAGAGCCCTGTTTAAGTGATAAAAAGGGCGTTTTAGCAATCTTTTTTTCTGGTTGCAATTTGAGATGTGACTATTGCCAAAACCATGAGATTTCAAGAGGACAAATTGGTAAAAATTATTCGATAAATGAATTCATTAATCTGATTGAAAAAGAACAACTTGATTGTGATGCTATCGATTTAATCACTCCCACTCATTTTTCCAAAAATTTAATAGAAGCTTTTAAAAAAATAAATAAAAAAGTTCCAGTAATTTGGAATACTAGCAGTTATGAAACCACACAAAATATTGAAAATATAAACAATTTTGTAGATATTTACTTGGCTGATTTAAAATATTCAAACAATGAATTGGGGCAAAAATTTTCACAATGTTTAGATTATTTTTCTTATGCACTCCCTGCAATAAAAAAAATGTGTGAACTAAAGCAAGACAAATTTGATAATGAAATTATGAAACAAGGAGTAATCATTCGTCACCTTGTCTTACCAAATTATATACAAAATTCATTAAATGTTTTAGATGTAATAAAAAAAGAATTTGCTAATAGAAAAATAAGTATTATGAGTCAATTTACTCCTAATGGCAAAAGTATCTTAAATAGAAAATTAAATTCTATTGAATATAAAACCGTTATTCGCCATATGGAAAAAATAAATTTAGACAATGGCTATATCCAAGATTTTGAAAGTGCAAATGAATCATTTATTCCAAAATTTATATAATTTTTTTATTTTTATTTGACATAAGTTTTAAAAAAAATTATCATATTACCATTAGGAGGGATTATGGAAATAACTCGTGAATCTAAAAAAAGCCTAATTTATGCTATCATTTTTTCTGTGGCTGCAATAGTTTTTGGTCTTTTATATTATTTTCAAATAATAAAAGGATTAAATTTGATAATGGCAGTTTGTTATGTTTCTTATTTTGTAGGTATTGCTTTGATTTTCAATGGTTCTTATTGTAAAAGTACTAATAGAAATAAATCTAAAACAATAAACTATTTAATTGGTACTATTATTATATTATGTGCCGGAGCATTATTAATCTATGGATTTGCATCAGGTTCAATTTCAATGTTTCATTAAAAAAGAAGGTAGATAACTACCTTCTTTTTTTATGGATTAAGATTTTTTATTTCAGCAAGAACTTGTTCTAATTTTCTATTTATTTCTTCAATCCTATTTTCTGATTGATTTCTTTCAATAACTAATTGGGCTTCTTTTTGAAGATTCTCAATTTCTTTTATAAGTTCTTCTCTTCTTGCTTGTTTATCATCAACATTTGTGTTTAGTTCGCTTACAGCATTTTGAACGTCTTGATTTAAAGCTTTTCTTGCTTCATTTAATCTTTCTTGTTCTTCAAACAATCTTTTATTAATATCGTTAATAGCTTCGTTTTTTCTAGGACGTCCCCTTCCTCTCTTTGGAGTCACTGTTGTATTTTCAACGATTTTTCTAGGACGACCAACACTACGTTTTGGTAATGTTTCAATGTGTTCCTTTCTTGGTCTGCCTCGTTTTCTAGATGATTTAACAACGTTTGACTCAACTATTTTTCTTGGTCTTCCTACTTTTTTCTTTGGCTTTTCTGGAACTTCTTCAATTTTTGGCTCAGTTACAGGAGGTTCATTATCTTCTTCAACAACTTCATTGTTCAAGTCATCTAATGTTACATTTGAAAGTTTAATCTCAGGTTTTTCTTCTTCAATTTCTTCTTTAACTTCTTTTTGCTCTTTACTTTCTTCTCTAATTTCAATAGGGTCTTTTCTTTCAAAATTATTAATTATATCGATTGATTCACCTTTATCAATATTATTAACAATATTTTCAGCTACGCCATATATGTCACCTTTTTGAGAAACATCTGTCATAAAATCAAAAGAATCAAAATCATCAAAATTAATTGTTTGTTTTTCTTTGCTTGTGATTGGTGCTTTAATTAAAAGTTTTCCATCTTGAGAATATACATCGCCTTTTTCATCATGGAAATTACCTTCTTTATCATAGAATGTACCATTAGCAAAAACATAATTTCCATTTTCATCATAAGAACCATCTTGTTGTTGTGGATTTTCATCATTTAAACTGCCATCATAAACACCTTGTGGGACATCTTTTAATTTAACTTGTAATTCATTTATTCTATCCTTTAAAGCATCATTTTCACTTTTTAAGGATTTTATTCTTTCATCAAAAACTTGTCCTACAACTTTTTGAGCACTTATACAAAACTTATTAAAGAATGTTTTGTATTCACTTAACATTGCTTCTTCTACATTTGACTTGTTATTTTCAAGTTCTGCATTAAGTTTTCCGATTTCTTCTTCACCTTCATTTTTTTCAAGAAGATATTTTGCTCTTTGTTGTTCAAACTCTTGTTCCATTTGTTCTTGTTTGCCAATTTCTTGAGTTTGTTGTTTTCTATAATAATTGCTTTCAATTCTGTTTGTTGTTTCTTCCTGCATTACTCTTAATCTTTCAACATTTTCTTTTGAAGCTTGAATTTTGGTCTGATAATCTTTTTGAACATTATCAAAATTCTTTCTTCTTGCATCAAGACTTGCTTCCAACTGAGAAATTTGAAGCAAAATTTTCTCTTTCTTTTTCAAGAATATTTCACTTTCTTTCATAGCTCTGTCAAGCACCATAGAACCATCTACGCCTGTAGCAGAAAAATCAAATTCTTCATGTCCATATTCTTCTTGTTTTGCTTTATTAAATTCTTCTTTTTCTTTTCTAGCCTTATAGTCCAAGAATTCACGAAGAACAGGTTGACCATTTTCAATTTCTTGAGGAGTGAAAAGGATTTGATAATCAATGTATGAAGGAAGGTCAAGACAAGCATTATCCATAAATCTTCCAAATAGTGAAACATTTTGATAAAGTGAATTTAATGTAGAATTTTTTCTGAAACGTAAATAAACCATAAAAATTGTGCCAAGTAAAACGACAAAGATAGGACACAAAAGTGCAATTATGGTTGTTTTACCAGTTAAAAAGTTCTCATAATTGTTTCCGACAACCATAAGCATTGATACAATTAACGCCCAAACCAAAGTAAAAAGGCTTAAATTTTTTATATTAGATGCGTAGGAACTTGTTTTAAGAGGTTTTTCAATAAGGTTTTCAGTAGATAAGTAAGAAGATGGAGTTCCTTCTCTGAAAAGTATGTATTGTTGCCAATAATAGCACATTCTCTTAGGAGCTTTAGTTTTAAATAAGAGGTTAAGGTCTTTTATATTTTCTTCAGAAACAACTTTTTTTTCAAAAAGCCAATAATTCAATCTTTCAAAGGCTCTGTTTAATTTTGCTTCATAAGAAAAAATAGATTTTAACAAAAAGAAAAGCACAATCAAAACTTCGACTGCAAGTGAAATTATGAATAAAACATCAATTCCAATTAAATTGATGAAACTAGCGAGTCCATTTGTTATGCTTTCTAAGATATTACCCATAGAAACCTCCTTAAGCTAAACTTAGTATAACACAACTAATAAAATATTTACTAATAATTTTCAATAATTTTTAAATATTTTTTTAATAATTTTATTAAATTAAAAAAAATCGCAAAAAATTCAATAAAAAATTGTAATAAAAATAACGGAAAAGTCATTTATTTAAGCATAAATAAACATTTTAAATATTCACTTTAATTAATGATGCATTTTTTAAAGATAGAAGATAAATATTATCAATTTTTTTCTTAAAAAATTCTTCTAAAGCCAATTTATAAAGTCTAAGTTGTTCTTTATATTTTTTTACTAAAGATTGAGCATCTAAGCTTGAATATTTATAATCCACTAATATGATTTTATCTTTTTTTTCTATAAATAAATCAATTGCCCCCTGTACCATTATTTCATCATCAAAATCTTGGTTTTCTATTAGGTTTTTAATTTTCTCTTTCATAATAAACTCTTTTTCCCTATAGACTTTACCATCTTGAGAAATATTTTTTAACAGCATTATATTTTTATATAATATATTAATATCTAATAAAGATACATCTATAATATTATCATTCTTTTTTAAAAACTCTTTCAAATCGTTTATATCATAGATTAAATTAAAATCAACAAGTTTTAATGCCAAATGGTAAGCATTTCCTATTTCTACACTTTTTCCACTAAAAATAAAGTTGTCATTATTATATTTTAACAATAAATCCTCTTGATTTTTTCTTGAAAGTTCTGTAACGCTTTCTTTTAACTTAAAATTTAGATTATCGCTGTATTTATAAGAATAATCGAGATAATTTACAATTTTTTTATAAGCTTTTTCGTTTATTTTTGTATTATCTAAGTCTTGTATATTTTCAATTTTGTCTTCAATAACATCTTCAATAAAGCATATTTCCCTATCTTCATTTATAAAATGTTTGTTTAAAATGAAAGATTCTCTTTCTTTTTTCAAGGCAAAAAATATTAAATCAAAATAACTATCACAATCGTAAATATTAAGTTTATTGAAATTATCTTCATTATACAATCCGAACAGATATAATCTATTTTTAGCTCTTGTCAAGGCTACATAAAATAAGTTTAATTCTTCTGCAAATTCTTTAATAACTTTACTATCCTTTATTGCTTTCATCTTTGCAGAAATTGTTTCTTTATTATTTTCTCTATCAAAATATTTTAATGCCAAGCCAAATTTTTCATTAATTTCAACATCATAATTAGGCCAACCACCTGACAAGCTCAAATCGCAACCTATTAAAAAGACAATTGGATATTCAAGTCCTTTGCTATCATGTATAGTTGTTAAAGTTATTGCATCTTCTACAACTGAAACTTGTCCAGTTACATTAATTTCCACACTTTCAAAAAAGTTTATTAATCCAGACAAATCGTATTGAAACTCAGAAATAGATATTTGCTCCAAAAATTTATCTACAAAAAGATTAAGTCTATTTTGATTAGGCTTAAGATTTAGATATGCACGATATCCCGTTTTGTTAAACAAATTAACAAAAGCCTTTTTAATTCCAATAACATTTGATTCAAAACGAAATTGAGTTAAATCACTTATAACAGAAGAAAATTTTTCGTTTGATACAACCAAATCCATCAATGTTTTACCTTGTTTTAATTTCCATATTTCTTCTATATCAAATCTATACATTCCAGACAACAAAACACTCAATAAAGAAATTTCATCATCAAAATTTAAAGCTAATTTTAGATAACATAACAACACTTTAATTTCAGGTTCTTCAGTTAGTTTGTTCTTTGTATTAGATACTATAGGTATGCCACATTCCTGTAAATAGAGTTCAAGTTGTTGATATAAAATATTTCTACTCCTTGAAAGAATGGCTATATCGCCAAACCTACATGGTCTTAAAGCTTCGTCTTCACTAATCTGAGATGTCATAACTTCAAAAATTCTTCTTTTTATATCTTTGATTTCTTTTATATAAAAATCAATATTTGCATATTTAGCATTCTTCACACTATAAATTAAAGGTTTTTCTTCCTCTTCAATAACATCTTTTTCTATTATGTCAATATTTATGGCCTTTTTGTTATCTGAAACGAAATCACCTTCTGCTACAAGCATAGATTTTGTATAATCAATTTCTGCAGTTTCTTTAGTCATACAAACTTTAAAAATATCATTTACAAAATCTAAAATGCTTTGTTGGCTTCTGAAATTACTTTTTAAGATATTTAATGAAGAGTTGTCATCTTCTTCAAAATCTTTCATATCTTTTAAAAATATTTCAGCACTGGCCAATCTAAAGCCGTAAATACCTTGTTTAACATCTCCTACTGCAACAAAGTTACAGTTTTTGGCAACATTTTTAATTGTCCTTTCTTGAATTTTGTTTGTATCTTGATATTCATCAATAAAAACATATTTAAAATTTGAAAAAAGATTTTCTTGTTTAGATAGAAAATTCATATATCTTTCTAAATCATTGAAATTTAAAAAATTTTTTAACTTTTTGTATTCAATTTCTTCTTTTTCATAAACTTTATATAAATTAATTATTATTTTTTCTAATTTGCCAGATTTTTGAAAACTTATATTTTCTTCATTTTCAAGTTTTAAATCTTCTAATTTCTTAAAAACATTATTTATATTCTCTTTCAAAACTCTTATAGATTTTGCAACTTCTTCTCCAACTATTTTTTTTGTTGGAAAAGATGGCCACTTCAAGTTTTCTTTAAATTTTAGAATTTCATAAATATTTTGGCTTTCAAAAAAGCTTTTGAAACAAATTTCTAAATCACAATCTAATTCATTCAAGTGAAAATATTTTATTTTGTCTAAATTTAATTTAACCTTTCTCTTAGTATCATTTACTAAAAAAACTATTGCTTCTTCAAAAAATATTTCTGGATTTTCTATATTTCTCTCAAGAAAATCATCTTTATCTACAACCGAAGAAACTAAATTTTCAATAGTAAAAATAATATTCTTTATTCTTTCTTTATCCTCTTTATAAAAGAACATTAAATCTTCATAATCTTCCAAATAATTTTGTTCAAAAAACTTAATTGCTTTCTCAAAAGAAGTTTGTTTAAGTTTTTTGTCCATATTTTCATCAACAATTTCAAAATTTTCATACAAATTTAATAAATTTGCATATTTTTTTATGTATTTTTCACAAAAAGAATCAATGGTACAAATATTTGCAGTAGATAAATCATCAAGTTGTTGTGTAATAAACTCACTTTCGCCTTTACTTTTTAGTCTTTTTTGCAATCTTTCTTTCATCTCAATAGCTGCAGATTTAGTAAAAGTTAAAACCAATAAATCTTTAACCGGAATAAATTTTTCGCAAATTAGATTACAAATATATTCAATCATAACAAAAGTTTTACCACTGCCTGCTGAAGCACTGACCAACATTCTTTTTTTATTGTTTTTAAGCACTAAATCTTGCTCTGGAATTTCTTTCTTTTTCACTTAACTTTCTTCCTTCTTTTGTTTATACGCTATTCTAAAATCATTTTGATGACGACATATTGCACCATAAGGACATCGGTCACAGCTTCCTTTAAAAGGTTTATCTTCTATAAATCCTTCTTTTATCTCTTTTATTGCTAAAGTAGAAACATCTTCAGCATATTTTAAATATTTTTCAAAACTTTCTATAGGATTACCATATTGATAAGAGAATCCCGATTGGTCAGTATTTTTTCCTGTCATTCCTAAAATATCACTTTTAAAAGAACGATTACAAAGTCTATTATCTGATTTTTGCACAATTTCATTGTCTTTTAAAGTTAAACCAATCAAAGTTTTCCCATTTTGTCCAATTTTAGAATATTTAGTTTGACAATCAAAATAATATACCCCTGCAACATCTAGTCCTGTTTTTCTTTTCATAAAATCTGCATAGAGCAAAAGTTGTAATTTTGTTCCATAATATAAATCTGTAAGAACAGTACCATTGTGCCCTGTCTTATAATCAATAATTCTAAAATATTTATCACAAAAATCTACACGGTCTGCTTTACCTTCAAACTTAATGTCGTCAATAAAATCTTCTAAAATATATTTTTCTAAATATTTTGGCCTAAATTCACTAAATTTTTGTTCATTTACAACTTTTTTTAATATGATTTTGGCTTCATTACGCAAATATTTAGTAAAAGATTTTTTTTGTAAAACTTTTTTATCATAAATTTTATTTGCAATAATATTTAAATTATCATTTAAAAAATTTTCAATTTCTTTATCTGTAAATTTTCCTAAATCCTTGTTTACATCTACAAATTTTCTTAAAAGTTCATGTTGGAAATTTCCAAATAATCTTTTGTTAGGTTGAATATTTTGTTTTTCATTAATTGATAAGCCAAATTTAATGAAATGCTTAAATGGACAATCAAAATAATTCTCAAGTTGAGATGCAGATATTTTCTTTTTATTTAAAATATTCCCTTTTACATAATTTTTCTTTTCGATTATAGGAATTTCATTTTTTATCACACTTTTAATGGTGCTAACAAATTCCTTTGGTATTCTTGTCCTATTTTTTGTATAAAAATCAAGTAAATTATTTTCACAGCCAATAGCCATCAAAATTCTACTTAAAGTTTCATTTTCATCAAAAATACCTATATTAAAATCTGTAAGAGCTGTGGTTCTTATAATATTTTTGCCAAATATTTCAATCAAATCTATAAGAAAATCTGCACGTTGAGATTGTCTTCCATCTTCATTCATAGGTAAAGTTACAATCAATTTTTCTCGTGCGTGTTGCAAAACTTCAAAAAGTTTTAATCTATTTCTCCTGTTAAGTACTTTTATTTCAGGTTCTAAATTAAAGTTTAATTTTAATTTTTCAATATCACTATCATCAATTATCCCAATATCATTTGTCTTTTTAGGCAAAGAATTTGCTGTTGCCCCTAAAACAAAAAGATTTTTTACATCGTCAAAATAACTTTCAGTCACGTCACCGACATAAACAGCATCTATATATGAAGGTATTGTTTCAACCTTAACACTTTTCAAGGCAAATAACAACAAGTTTTCAAAATCGGTTAAAATCATATTTTCATTTTGCCCTAAAGCTTTTAATTTGTCTAATAAAATTAAAATAAGTTCTTCTGCCTGCTTATTTTCACTTTGTTTTTTATAAAATGTTTCTTTATCCATCTCATTTAACAGTTTCTCATGTCCATCATGTACTAATGAAACAATAACTGATAAACAATCACAATATTGATTTAAAGTAACACATTTTGAAATATCTTTAATTTTTGAAATTATATTGTTATACTTTGGAAATTTTTCTAAAAATTCATTCTCATCATCAATACAAAAATAGTCTATTTGTTCTATTATTTCTTTTACATTCTCATTTAAAATTAAAGGAGATGAAATTATATAAGTTAATTTTTGTTTATCAAATCCCAACTTTGAAATTTCTATTGTTTTTAATAAAAATCTTCCAAGTACAGTTTGAGAAAGATTTACTTCATCATCGCAATAAATTGTAATTCCATAATATGTAAAAATATCTTTTAAATCATCAAAATATTTTTTATCAGCAACAGCAATAGCAAAATCTTTAAATCTTGCTCCATTTACAACTTCATACTTTATATATTTCGCAACATATTCAATTTCATCTTGCCTGTTTTTAGCCAAAACATTTAAAAAATAGTCAGAATTATAAGGTTCAATTTTAAACGAATATAAATTTTTTATAAGAGCCAAACGTTCCTTAGAAAGATTTGTTGAGTTTTTTTCTTCTTCAATCGTCACTGAAAATTTTTCTGCTAATTGTTTAGTTTTGTTATAAATATCATTTTCATAGATAAAAGCATTTCCCAATGATACAGGTTTTGAAATTCCTATAAACATTGAGTTTACTAAATTAGCTATTTGACAAATAAAAGAATTAATTTCTAAAGAAAAACTATCAAAATTGACAAAAAATAGGTTAATTTTAGATAAATCTATACCATTTTTAACATTTTCAATGAAAAAATCTAAAAATTTTGATAAATCTAACTTATCTCCTAAAAGTCTTTCATAAGTTTCGTATATTAATTTCAAGTCGTGAATTTTGTTGTCTAAAAGTTCATCTCCAACTTTATTCAACCAATTAGGTTTTATTTTACAAGACTTAAATTGTTTTATTATTTGAAGTATCTTTGCACAAAAATCTACATTACATTTTTTGAAATATAAAAATTTATCTTCACATTCTTTTACTGCTTTATAAATTGTAAAAACTTCTTCAAGACCACTTATTCTTTGATAAGCAATACCCTCTCTTTGAAGAATTTTGCTTGCCAATCTTGATATTCCTACAACTTCAATATTAAAAGTGGATTTTATTCCCAACGTATCAAAAATCAAACTTTCTGCCTGCATTGAAAAACTATCTGGAACAACAACGATGTTGTCCATTTCCAAATTATTTACATCAATTTTCTTTATTGTGTTTACTCCGGCTTCAAAGGTAGTTGCCCCAGAAATCAATTTTATTTTCATACAATGATTTTATCATAAAATCACAATGAAATCAAACCCTTTTTGAATCCTCTTCATTTTTTATTGCTTTATTTTTATCTAAATGCATTTTAAGTGCCATTTTCTTATCTACAACATCTTCTTTTATCTGTTTCAATAACAATAAATTTTCTTTTTTCAAACTTTCAAATTGAATTTTTAAGTCTTCAATTTGTTTATCTTTTTTACTTAAATCTGAAAATGCTTTTTTTAACAAACTATTTTGTTTCTCTTGTCCATTCATTGCCTCTTCCATGGCAGTTTTTTTTATAAGTTTAACTAGCCCTAAAAAAAGACTGTTTATATCATTTTCAGTTAATGTTCTTTGTTTGAATGGAATAATATTATTGTTCTGAGTTATCATTTTTCTTTTCATGTTTTGATATTTATTCTGATATCGGGTCATTAATGTTAAATCCCCGTTGCTCATTTTCAAACAAGCAGAACGAACTGACATTCCACTTTTTGTTAATTTGTCGATTTCTTCAAATAAGTTTTCTTCACCAACTTTATCAAAAGCAATAAAATGATTTTTGATATGTTCAGACAAATCAATACCGAGTTGTTTACAACGCAAATCGTCATTTTTCAAATTATCAACTTCATGATAATAATAATTCCTAACGCTATTTTGTTTTCTTCCAAACTTATCTGCATGGTTTTTAAATGCCAATTTTAAGGCATCTTTTTCTCCCTTACATCTTACAACTTCTTCAAATAATGATTTAACTTCAATTTCATTCCAAGTTTTCATAAACCCCTCCATAGGTCATTTTTGCCAAATATATTTTGTTTTAGTCATTATTTTTAATATAAATTGTGTCAATTTTTGTCATTATTTTTTAGGTTTAAATATTAAAATTTAGGCATATAATACGTTATGAAATATTTTTTAAAAACCACTTATCCATGTCTTATAAAAACAGATAATAGTTCATGTGAACTTGATGAAAATGACTTGCTTGAAATAGATGATGAAAAATATATTTACATTTATCCTGAAAATTCAGGTATTCCATTTTATATCAATCTTTCAGTTCCAAAAGAAAATAAAAATTTTTCTATTATAAGGCATGGTGATAAAAAAATTATATTTTTAGATAGTAAGCAAAACCTGAAAATTGAAGAAAAAGAGAGTCTTAATATATGTGGTAAAACTTGCAATGTTTATATAAGTGACAATTCTATAACTTTTGAAAACAATTCAAAAAAATTGACTTATCTTTGTCCTCATATCAACAACAACTATAAAATATTTAAGATTAAAAATTTCGCTTGCGTTCAATTTGATAAGAATTTATATATATTTAATATAAGTAATAATAAATTATCTCATATAAGTGGAGATGAAATAACTTTTAACAATAATCTTCTTAAAGTGATAAAAAAATTTAATGATAGCGATGAAAAAATCAAAACAAGCATATACAAATTTGATGAGGAGGTAATTTTGGAAAAAGAAGAATTTAACTATTCTCAAAACAAAGCACCTGATGATTTACTACCATATAAAACCCTTGAATGTATCCAAGCAAGAGATTATAAAAATGCTTTAAATTTCTTAAGTGACAAATTAAAATCTAAAATAAATGAAAAAAGTTTACAATCTTTTTTTGGAAAAATAAATAAATTTTTGCCACTTTCGACCACTGAATTTATAACAATTTGTGGAAAAGAAAAAAAATTTGTCACTTTCAATTTAGAAAATGACAAAATAGATGACATTTTAATTGATGACTTATGATAAAATGCCTAAAAATTTTAAATATACGTCAAACCTAGATTTAAAGTTGTTTACTAATATATTTAAAAGCGTTTTTTCACTATTTTCTGCAAGTTTTATTGTGGAAAGTTTTTCAAATTCTGTATTATTTAATATTTTTAGCGCAGAAAACACAGTTTTTGAAAATTCTTCGCAATATATATCTTTACACCCAGAGCACACAAGTTCCCCTGTTACATAATTGATATAAAGTTTATCAAAACTTTTTGACCCACAATTAGAACATTTTTCTGTATATAGTGGAGTTCCACAAATATTTAAAATCTCAATAAGAAATTTATCTAATATATACAAAGGCTTTATATTGTTAAAACAAATATTTTTAAGAGCTTTGATTGAAAGTAAAAACACTCTTGCTCGCTCCTGTGTTGAAGTAAAATCCATTTTATCTAAAATTTCCAATATTGCTGTCCCCTCAAAATATTTATCTACATCTTCAGAAATTTCATGAAAACTTTCAATAGCTTCAAACCCCACAACTATTTTTCCTAATTTCCCTTCTTCTATAACAAATTCTCCAAAGCAAAAAGGACTTTGAGCAAGTTTCATCTTTGCATTAGGATTTTTTACTCCTTTTAAAGTGACCCATTCTTTACCTTCTTCAATAGAAAAAAGAAGAATATTTTTATCCTTCTCTTTTTTGTCAATGGATTTTATGTTTATTGCCCTAAGAGTTTCAGCCATAATAAAACCTTTTATTTTTCGTAATTTTGCGAAGCGATAAGTTCTTCTCTACGATTACAGAGGTCAATATATGTTAATGGATTTCCGGTCATCATAAACCCAGCCTTCAACATTCTAATTTGGAAATCTTTATCTTCATTTGCTATCATACTTGCCTCCTTATTTTAGTTTGTGCAAAAGTGAAAATCTTATGCTTTACATAATTATTTTATCATACAATTTTATTTCAACAAACTTTTTTTTCAAAAAATTATGTAATGTGCCAAAAATTTTTTTGGCACTTATCCTATAATTTTCTGATAAATATACTAGCAAATGACACATTCAACGCATCACTTGAAGCATTATTTAATGTCAAAATCCCTCCATTAGGAACATTTATCACAAGTGTACGGGTTAAATTTACCAAGTCACCTGTCGTCTGAGAAAGAATAATTTGAGAGCCATCTATCTGCTGACTGTTTAATGACATTGCTATACTAGCATTTCCACTTGCTGGAATCGTTGTCCCTACAAAATAATTCACTTCATAAGTCCCACTGGTTAATGATAATCCTCCATTACCACTTGGAATCATAGAATTTCCACTCATATTTACAAAATAAACAGGTATGATTCCTTGTGAAGCAATAGTGCTTGGAATGGTGTTATTTAAAAATGCAAAATCACTTGCAAGCGTAGGATTTATTACTGTATTCGAACATTCTCTAAAATCAATAAAGGGACAGAAAATTGGTATAGGAAAATTGAAACAACAATTATTCATATAACCCTCTTTGTCAGTTTTTTACTGACATTATCAATTTATTAAAAAAATTTAATCTTGTGCTTGACAAATTATTCCTTAGGTTTTATAATGTTTTTATCAAATGTTGATAAAGAGAGTAGTTTTGTGACCTATTTTCCAGAGAAGCGATTAAGGTGAGAGTTCGCTATTTAGAACAAAATGAAGACACTTTGGAGTTTGCATATAAAATAAAGTGGTCTTATGACAAATTAGGTGGCACCGCGGAAATGTTATTTTCGTCCTAATGCAATTTTTGCATTAGGATTTTTTTACCAATAAAAGGAGAATTTATGAAAATTAGTGAAGTTAAACCTGGCGAAGTTGAAATACAAGGTTGGATAGAAAATTTACGTGATAAAAAGAGTATGCAGTTCATTGTAATCAGAGATTTATCAGGCAAAATTCAAGTTACTGTTGTTAAAGATGAAAATCCTGAAATTGCAGAAATCTTTTCTCACGCAACTCTTGAAAGTACAGTAAAAATTCAAGGAAAGGCAGTCGCAAACGAATATGTAAAATTGAATGGTATTGAAATAATTCCATCAAAAGTTGAAATCACTAGTCATGCCGAAGCGTTTCCTATTGGTCCTGAAAGTTCTATTGACCAAAGATTGGATTATCGTTGGCTGGATTTAAGAACAGAAAGAAATCAACTCTTATTTCAATTTCAAAGCACTCTTATCAATGCAATGAGAGAATTTTTGTTAAATAAAAATTTTATAGAAATTCATACCCCAAAATTTATCGGAACAGCATCTGAAAGTGGTGCAGAAGTGTTTGAAGTTAAATACTTTGATAGAAAAGCATATCTTGCTCAAAGTCCTCAGTTCTACAAACAAATGGCAATGGCTGCTGGTTTTGAAAGAATTTTTGAAGTTGCTCCATGCTTTAGAGCTGAAAAATCACATACTAAAAAACATTCCACAGAATTTACAAGTTTCGATGTTGAATTTTCATATATAAATTCTTTCCAAGATGTTATGGAACTTGAAGCAGAAATGATAACCTATGGTCTTGAAAAAACCAAGGAAAAATATGGAGATAAAGTAAAAGAGGTCTTTGGAGTTGATATAGTTGTCCCAACATTACCATTCCCACAAATGAAACTTAATGATATCTATGATGAACTTGAAAAGAGATATGGTTTTACAGTTCCTGAAGAGGAAAAAACAGATTTAACAACTGAAGCTGAAAGGCTTTGCGAAAGACTTGCAAAAGACAAATTTAATCACGAATTTTTGTTAGTTACAGACTTTCCTCCTCAAAAACGAGCTTTCTATCACATGAGACAAAATGGAATTTTACAGGGCTACGATTTGATTTGGAAAGGTATCGAAATCACATCTGGAGCACAAAGGGAACATAGATATGAAGAACTAAAGAAAAATGTTGAAGAAAAAGGTCTTGGCAAAGATGTTGAATTCTATTTACAATTCTTCAAATATGGCTGTCCTCCTCATGGTGGCTTCGCAATTGGAGTGGACAGACTGACAATGCTACTTTTAAATTTACCTTCACTTAAAGAAGCTGAATTTTTGTTCCGTGGTCCAGATAGACTTGACCCTTAACTTAAAAGGAGTTAAAAAATGAAAAAAACAGATTTAAAATTTGGAGAAAAAGAAATTACTATAGGTGGTTGGGTAAGGTCAGTAAGAGATATGAAAACCTTTGGATTTATTGACCTTAATGATGGAACAACATTTAAAGGAATTCAAGTTGTTCTAAATGCAGACACTTTAAAAAATTATGACGAAGTGACAAAGTTAAACACAGGAAGCAGTGTCCTTTGCAGTGGAAAATTAACCCTAACCCCTAATGCTCAACAACCTTATGAATTAATTGCAAACAAAATTGAAATTTTATGTTCAACAGACACAACTTACCCAATTCAAAAAAAGAAAACATCTCTTGAAGTTTTAAGAGAACAAGCATATTTGCGTCCAAGAACAAATTTATTCAATGCGGTTTTTCGTGTGCGAAGTGAAGCTTCTTTTGCTTTACACCAATTCTTTAATGAAAGAGGATTTGTATATCTTCATGCACCAATTATGACATCTTCTGACTGCGAAGGTGCTGGTGAACTTTTTAAGGTTAGCACACAAGACATATATTCTGGCAAAAAATTAAAACCAGAAGATGAATTATTAGGTGGACCCGTATTCTTATCCCCTTCTTGCCAACTTGAAGGTGAAGCTTTTGCTCTTGCTTTTGGAAATATATATACCTTTGGACCTTCTTTTAGAGCTGAAAATAGCAATACAATCAAACATCTAAATGAATTTTGGCATATAGAACCAGAAATGGCATTTTGTGAACTATTCGATGATATGGATATCATGGAAAGCATGATTAAATATGTTATCAATCACCTCTTTGTAAAATGTAAAGATGAATTAGAACTTTTTAACAGCTTTGTCGAAGAAGGATTATTAGATAAACTTCATAATGTAACAGATAATGAATTTGCAAGAATTACCTATGATACTGCTATTGAACAACTTTCTAAAAATAATGCTAATTTTGAATTTAAGGTAAAATGGGGCTGTGATATTCAAACAGAACATGAAAAATATTTAACAGAAAAAATCTACAAAAAACCTGTTTTTGTATATAACTATCCAAAAGAGATTAAAGCATTTTATATGAGATTAAATGATGATAACAAAACTGTAAAAGCAACAGACTTGCTCGTTCCAGGAATTGGCGAACTTTGTGGCGCAAGTGAAAGAGAAGAAAGATATGATGTTTTAATTAATAGAATAAAGGAACTTGGTCTAAAAGAAGAAGATTACTGGTGGTTCTTAAATTTAAGAAAATTTGGAAGTGTCAAACATAGTGGTTTTGGTATGGGATTTGAAAGATTTATTATGTATGTAACAGGAATGAAGAACATAAGAGACGTAATTCCATTTCCTAGAACTCCTAAAAACTGCAAATATTAAAAAAACACCGAATGGTGTTTTTTTATTGTATTGCATATTTAAAGTTTTTGTAACTTTTAAAATTGATAAACTTTTTTGCTTTGCTTATATAATATCTTTTTGTTTGTGGATTCAAGTATCTTCTTTCTTTTTTCTCTTGCAATGAAAACTTGCCAAAATTTCTTAAATTGACCTCTTCTCCTTTAGAACAAACTTCTAAAATACTGTTTTTTAATTGCTCTAAAAACATATCACATTTTTGTTTTGATAATTTTGTTTTCTTAGCTAAAACATCAACAAATTCAGTTTTATTCATAACACCTCCTCAAACAAATAATTGTCATTAGTTTATTTTTTAAACCTTTTCTTTGATTTTTTTAGGATAAAATTTAATTATAAATGGTATAGTTAAAATTCCATAAATAAAAATCCCCATTATTGTGCCTATGATTATATTAAGTATAGGTGTTAAGTTAGAATTCAAAACAAAACTATAAACTGCCAAAAACATCATTAAGGTGGCAAATAAGATGCTAAAAATATCTGGAAAGAAAATAGAAAAACCAACCATTTTTTTTAATTTCCATATTGCCATTACACAAACAAACGAAGAAAGAAAAATATTTCCTATTACCAATGAAAAAATATTAATTATTGAAACAGATGATAAAAAAAATGTTAAGCTTAATTTTATAAGTCCCCCTAAAATTGTTATTATTAAAATAAATCTAAATTCCCCATGTGCTTGTAAAAGCATAATAAAATATTGCATTAAAGCAGTAAAGATTATAGAAAATCCACCATAAAACATAAGCAGAAAAGTTATTTCTAAAAACTCACTTACATCAGAATACATTACAAGCAAAAAGGGTTTTGAAATTGCAATTATGCCGAATGTAGTTGGTAAAATTAAAAATAAAAGAATTTTTAAACCCTTTTCTATCATAAGTTTTCCTTCAACTTTACGCGAAATTAAATATGTTATATTTGGTAAATATGCTGTTGTAACTGCCAAAGAAATTATGAGAGGGAAATTTAAAATTGCCCCAACTATTCCCGTTTGCAAACCATAAAGTTTTGTAGCCATTTCATTAGTTATCCCTGAACTAACTAATCTTGAAACAATGAATAAACTATCTATTGCATTAGTAAGAGGTATAATAGAAGCCGAAAGCATAAGAGTAAAATTTACTTTATCAAACTCTCTCTTAATCATTTTATTTTGCCTATATATTTCAAAATTTTTATTTTTAAAAAGGTATAGTATAAAAATGTAAATAAATGCTAAGAGTTCACTTAAAGTAATCCCTAAAAATGCACCAAAAACTCCTTTGGATATTCCATTTTTAACAAAAATAGAAGCAAACAAAATGCCCATAATAAATTTAATGACTTGTTCGATAATTTGACTTATTGCAGTCGGAAACATATTTTCATATCCCTGAAAAAAACCTCGCATAGAAGCAAGTCCTGCTCCAAGTGGAAGAAGAACTATAAATAAAAAATAACTTCCTCCAACATCAACACCTTGAAATGATGAAATTATATTTCCAAATAAAACAAAAAAAATTCCTAAAATTAGTCCTATGCCAATACCACTAAATAGTGCTCTAAATAAATAATTTTGCACTCTCTTTTCATCTCCAACTGCCCGTGCACTACTTATCAATTTTGAAAGTGTAACAGTTATTCCTCCACTTGCAACTACCAAAGAAAATGAATATAATGACATAACAAGTTGAAAAATTCCAATTCCTTCAATTCCAATTAAATTAGTAAGAGGAAATCTAAAAAACGCACCAAGTAATTTGCAAATAAAACCACTAACAACAAGCACTAAGGTGGATATTCCAAGTTTAGAAATATGTTTCATATAACCCCTAATTAAAACTATCTTGTAAAATAATTTATTAATTATTCAAAAAAAAATAAAAAGGGTATTTACAAATCATATTAAATGTGTTATAATAGTGGTGTAAAAAAAATAAGAGGTGATATTATGGAAGAAATTATAAAAAATCAATATGGTCATGGAACAATCAGACAAATCAATTCTACAATTTCTGATTTTGTTAATTTTAAAGATTTAGCTCAAAAAATGGATGATGTTAGGACTTTATTACATCCAAAAAATTCAAATTTTTATAAAATGATTAGAAATATTTTACCAAGTGATAAGAAAAAAGCTTTTAATAATCTAATTTTAAAACTTAATGATATAATGGGAAAATTCATGATAGATATCAGTGATAATTATGGTGTATGTTATCTTCCAAATGTAGATTATTTTAACGATATGTACAAGCAAATAAAAAATAAAGAGACAGAAATGTCAAAAACAGGAATCACTCCAGACCCTAAGGAAGTAATAAGCAAAGTAAATCCACATATTGCTGAAGAAATTTATAAAGCTCTTGAAGATAGTGTAAACAAAAATTTAGAATCTGGTAAAAAGTGTGGAATTGAACCTCCTCCTCAAACAAAAGTTAAGGAAAATAATTAAAAAGATGGAAAATTCCATCTTTTTTTTATTTGATTTACTTTAATCTTTTGTTATTTCTTTATAAGTTTTCTCTGTTTCTGTCATAGCTTTGGTTAAATCTTCTCCACTTTTTGCATTAATTACTTCATCATGATTCATTTCATCTAATACACTAGCAAAATCTTCTTGTTTTTTTGTAACTTCTTCTATTGTCTCTGTTTTATCAGATTTTTTATCTGAAGGAATTTCTGCAATAATAGGCTTTACAGGCTCTGATTTCTCGGCTGGTTTAACAATTCCACTAGGTCTTTTTGCATCTGTTATAGGTTCAATTTTAAAAGCAGGAGGCTCTGCTAATTTATCACTATTTCCAAATAATTTTTTTAAATCAATTTTAGGACAAGGTTTTGTAATGTTTTTTGATAGAGTTGACCCCCATTTAATTACTGAATCGGCACTTACTTTCTTTTCTTTTTTTTCTTCTTTTCTTATACTTTCTGTTATATTTTCAAACTTCTTATCTTTAATATTGCCTAAAGGAGCAAGATAGGCATTTATGATTTTACGCCCTTCTTCTAAATTTAATATTTTTAATAATGCATCATTCTTCTTTATAATATAATCTAATAATTCTTTTTGAAAAATAAAGTCTAGTGATAAACTTGGATTTTTTTCTAATCTTTCTTCCATCATCATTTGAAATTCTTGCTTTAATTTTTCACCTATTTCACCCATATTGTCAAATAGTTTTAACATTCTTAAAAGATATAATTGTGATAATATCGCAACTAAATCTTTGTTAAATAAATAATCTTCATGTTGCAATCTTAGATAATTGTGCAAGAAATCATCTTTGGCAATTTGTTCGTCATCAAAATACACACCCCACTTTTTGAAAATCTTTTCTCTAAAGCCAAGTGCATAATCTTCAACAACTCTTTCTAGTTCAGTTGTATGCTTAATATCTTCCACTGCGCCATTCTCTATTTCAATAATAGAAAGTTTTGCATTACAGAACGAATAAGATACGTCAATGTCTATTTTAAAATTTAATACAAAAATATCTAATTTAGATGATAAATAAATTGTTTGTCCATCTTGATTTTCATATTTCTTAGGAATTTTAATTAATTTCTCTAATATGTCTTTATCTAAAATTTCATATTGACCATCTTTAAATTCACCTAAAAGATTATTTTTCTGTTTTCTTTGAAAAAATAAAATTTTAGTTAAATCAGACTCAATTTTTTCAATATCTACATTTTCCGTTTTTATACTTTCTGATTTAACTTCTGTTGAATCATTTACATTTACAACTGATTGTTTTTCTTCCTTATTTAATAAAGAAGATTTATTTTCTTTAGTTCTCTTTTTCATGCTTTAATTATACACCACCTTTATTAGATTTGCAACATTTTTTTTCAAAACTTTTAACATTATTTAATATATTGAAATATAAATAAATATGTTTTGCTCAGATGAAGAACTTATTCTATTTGCCACTTCTATCGCTATGGAACTTTCAAAAAATTTAACTATAGAAGAATTAGAGGATTTAAATATTTTAATAAACCAAATTTCATGTTCTATCAATACTCTTATTCATAAAAAATATACAAAAAACACTAAAAAATAATTAAGGTAAAAATAAAAACACCATAAAAGGTGTTTAAATTCTATCTACAACAACAATAAACTTTGCAGAAACTTCAGGATAAATTCTAGCAATAACAGAATATTTACCAATATTTTTAATAGGCTCTTTTAACTCAATTTTCTTTTTTTCTAATTCAATTCCCATTTGTTGTAAACCCTCAGAAATTTCTTTACTTGTAACAGAGCCAAAAGTTTTTCCATTTTCTCCACATTTAATATTCAAATTGACAATTTTCCCTTCAATTTGCTTTGCCAACTCTTTTGCTTTCAAAAGTTCTTGTTGTTTATGGAAAGCGTTAGCATCTTTTTGAATTTTATTTTCACTTAATGCAGAATTATTGGCAACCTTAGCTAAGCCTTTTTTTAATAGGAAATTATTTGCAAAACCATCTGCAACTTCTTTTACTTCTCCTTTTTTTCCAGTGCCTTTTACATCACTCAATAAAACTACTTTCATAATTTACTCCTAAATAAAGTTTACAACATAAATGTTTATTTGTCAACAATTAGGTAAAAATAAATAAGAGGTTTTTTATGGATATAAGATGTAGAAAAACAAAATGTATTTATAATGATAAATACACTTGCAAAGCAAAAGAAATATTGATTAAGAAAAATACAGAATGTAATAAATTTGAGAATGGAAATAAACCCATTGATAAAACAAAATGGTTATTTACAGACACCCCACCTGAATATGCACCTCAAAGAGATTCTGCAACAATGGAGATTAACTGTAATGCTAAATGTCTTTTTAATGAAAATGGTAAATGTGTTGCAAATGGAATAACTTTAAATGACATAAAAGAAAAACCACTTTGCGTGACTTTTCTGCATGATTAATTTAATTTTTCATATATATTAACAAAATCTTTTAGCGATAAATCTTCAGAACGCATTTTTAAAACTTTTTCATCTAACTTGTTTTTTAAAAAATCCTTGCTGTAACGTGATGATAAATTGTTTAAAAGTGTTTTTCTTCTCATTGAAAAACAAACTTTTATAAAATTAAAAAAATCGTGTTTATCTATTGTTGGATATTTAGGGCAAATTTCAATATTTATAAGAGCAGAATCAACATTTGGTGCAGGGAAAAACATATTACGATTTATAATTCTACAAATTCTTGAATTGCCATAAAATTCAAGCATTACAGTAAGTATTCCATAATCTTTACTGTCAGGTTTTGCACAAATACGTTCTGCAACTTCTTTTTGAACCATAATTGTCAATGACTCAACTTTTTTTGCTTCTTCCAAAAATTTAAAAATAATTGGTGTTGTTATATAATAAGGCAAATTTGCTACAACTTTATATTTCCCTGTAAATTTATTTTCTAATTCTTTCATATCAAATTTCATAAAATCTTGAAAAATAAATTCTACATTTTTTAGGTTTAAAGACTCTAGGTGAGCTTGTAAATCTTTGTCAATTTCAAATGAAATTACTTTTTTTGCACAACCACTTAAAATTTCAGTTAAACTTCCTGCTCCGGCTCCAATTTCCAAAACTTCATCTTGAATAGATAAATTTGCGTCATTTGAAATTGCAATTAATAAATTTTTGTCACTAATAAAATTTTGTCCAAACTTTTTTTTAAATTGAAAATCTTTCATATTCCGAACAACCTTTTAGCATTCTGAGTGGTTATTTCTGCTACATCTTCAATCTTCATACCCTTTATTTTAGCAATTTTATCTGCAACATAAACAACATTTTTAGGCTCATTTCTTTTCCCTCTATAAGGCTCTGGAGATAAATATGGGCAATCTGTTTCTAATAAAATGTTTTCAATAGGAAGTTCCTTTACAACTTCTACAACATTTTTAGCATTAGAAAATGTAGTTACTCCACCAAAAGAAAATGAATAACCAAGGTCCATTAAAATTCTTGCACTTTCAATGCTCCCATTATAGCAATGCAATAAACTCTCTTTCTTCGTTTTATATTTTTTTAATGTTTCAATCGTATCAAACATTGCATCTCTGCTGTGTACAACAATAGGTAAATTATATTTATTTGCAAGTTCAATTTGTTTTATAAAAATTGACATTTGCAAATCTTTTATTTTATTAATTTGTTTCACTTCTAATCCATTAAAATAGTGATAATCTAAACCTATTTCTCCAACAGCAACTACTTTAGGATTTTTAATAAGATTTTCTACTTCTTCTAAGTTAAAATCGGCATAATTTTCTGGATGTACCCCAGCCGTTGCATAAATCATACTATTTTCTGAAGCCAACTTAATTGCTTTTTGTGAAGAAAATATATCATAACCTGCGCTCACAATAGCAACAAGTCCAACATCTTTAGCTCGTTCAATAACTTCATTCAAATCAGTTTCAAATGTTTCATCAGTAAGATGACCATGACTATCAATAAGTTTCATGCGAATATTTTAACAAAAATATATATTTAAGTCAATCAAATTTCATTATACATTTTTTATCATAAATTATCATAAATAATGATATGAATATATTTTGGTTAATAATGATGCTATCAAGCATTCTTGTTCTTCTTATAACCAATCCAAGTGCAGTCTTATCTGAAATGCTTGCAGCCTCTGAAGATGCTTTAGAACTTTGCATACAGTTATGTGCAGTGTATTGCGTTTGGTTAGGAATAATAGAGTTGATTGAAATTAGTGGTTTAGGTGAAAAACTAGCTAAATTATTAAGACCTCTAATCAAAAAAATTTTTAAAGTTGACGATATTGAAACACAAAAACTGATTGCTATGAATGTTTCAGCAAATATGTTGGGTTTAGGGAACGCAGCAACACCATTAGGAATAAAAGCAATGCAAGCTTTAGACGATAAAAGTGGAAAAGCGAACTTTGCAATGATTATGCTTATTGTCGTGAATGCAACATCTATTCAACTTTTACCAACAACAGTAATCGGGTTGAGAGCAAGTGCTGGTTCTACAAATCCTACAGATATAATATTGCCAACATTAATAGTAACATTTTGCACAACAATAATAGGTATAACACTAGTTCATATAATAAACAAAATAATAAAAAGGAAGAAAAAAGCATGAGCGTATATATTCTTCCTATAATTTTTGTATTGTTATTTATTTATTGCATTTATAAAAGAGTAAATACGTATGATTACTTTGTAAAAGGTGCAAAAGGTGCAATTAAATTAGTTATCGATATATTTCCTTTTATAGCATCAATTTTAATAGCAGTTGCACTTTTACGCGTCAGTGGAATAACAGATTTTTTAGTAAATTTACTTGCACCTATTTTTAGATTTTTTGGAATACCTCCAGAACTATGTGAATTAGTTTTATTAAGGCCTTTTACTGGAAGTGGTAGTTATGGAATTTTAGAAAATATTTTTGTCACCTATGGTGCAGATAGTTATATATCTAGATGTGCGTGTGTAATTCTTGGTTGTAGCGAAACAATTTTCTATGTCGCTACTGTTTATATTTCACAAACTAAAGTCAAACGACTTTTATATGCAATTCCTGTTGCTTTATTTGCATCTTTTATTGGAACAATTTTAGCATGCTTAATATGCAAAATCATGTAAATTAAATAAAAAAAAATAGCTTTTTGCTATTTTTTTTGTAAATAATTACGCGTTTTTAAAATATCCAAATAATCTCCATTTTTATCATTTGTTATTAAATTAGGATAAATTTTTACACCATTTTTTCCACCTTTAACACATTTAAGATAAACTAATTTAACATCTCCTTTTCCATTCTCTGTAAAAAACATCTCTTTAATAGTAAGCCCACATTTTTCACATTGATAAATTATTTCAGCACTTCTTTCAGCACTATAACAAACATAAAAAATTCCATTGTGTTTTAATAATGATTCAGCAACATTAACTAATTCTTCGCAAGACAAACAAATTTCTTCTTTTGCAATTTTTTTAACAGGATTTTGAGAAAAATTCGTTTGTTTAAAATATGGTGGATTAGAATAAACAACGTCAATAGAATTTTTTTGCAAGTATTTATTAAAATTTTTTACGTCATCTTTTATTATTGTGATTTTATCTTCTAATTCATTTAAACATATATTTTTTTGACAAAGTTTTGCCATTTCATTTTGAATTTCAAAATTATAAATTTTTTTTACCTTATTTTTTGCTTGAACCAAAATTGAAACAACACCACACCCAGCTCCTATTTCAACAGCTACATCTTGAGATTTTGTTTTTATGAAATTGGCTAATATAACACTATCTGATGTGAATGTATAAAGAGTTTTATTTTGAATTATTTTTAATCCATTACATTGTAAATCTTCTATTCTTTCATTTGAATCTAAATTCACTTTTCTTCCCTTTTAAATTTTATATCGGCTAAAGGATAAGTTTTTACTTCTATATCCTCACCATTTACAAACTTCACATCAACTTCTCTCTGTAAAAGGTCATTAAAAACAACAACACCATTTCCGTCTTTAGTTACAACATTTGTACCAACTTTTGGCATCACTTTGATAGCTTCTTGATAAGTAGAGTTTTCATAAGCAATGCAACACATAAGTTTTCCACAAAGGCCACTAATACTTTGAGGATTTAAAGAAAGATTTTGATTTTTAGCCATTTTCATGGAAACATGGTCAAATTCTCCCATATTTTGCACACAACAGCAAATTTTTCCACAAGGACCAAACCCACCAAGCATTCTAACTTCATCACGACTTCCTATTTGTCTAAGTTCGACCCGTTTCTTTAATGTTTCAGCAAGTTTTTTTACTAAATCACGAAAATCAACCCTATTTTCTGAAGTAAAATTTATAATATATCTTGAATTATCATAACTTGCTTCTACTTTGACTATTTTCATATCTAAATTAAAATCTTTAACTATTTTCTTTATTGAAGGAGTCAATTTATCTGCTTCTTTATCATAAATTTCTGCCTGCTTAACCATATCTTCAGTTGCTATTTTAAGCACATTTTTAAGAGGTGAAGATAAAGATGTAGGGTCAATTTTTTCTTTCTCTTTAATTACCACTCCAATATCATTTCCTTTTTCAGTTTCAACAATAACATAATCTCCCTGTTTAAGATTTAAGCCATTAGGTGAAAAAGAATAAATATGATTGCTATTTTTAAACTTTATTCCAACAACCTCTATTTGCATATATATTTAACCTCCAAAATTTTTAATAATAAATTATCTACTGCCACTGTTATATTTGCATTAAATTCAAGTCTTTCTAAAAAATGACCTATCAATTTAGCAATTTCACACAATGCCTCGACAGAATATTCTGGCATTACATCTTTTAAATCAGATAAATAAGGTTTAAGTAAACACAAATTTTCACAATCACATTTAAGTTTTATTATGTCTTCTATTGCAATTGACATCACCTTTAAAATTAGATTAGTATAAATTTGTTCTTCTAGAAACTTTTTAGAAAATTTTAATACTTCTTTACTGCTCTTCATCTCTGTTATTAAACTCACTGCCAAGTTTGTAATTGTTTTCAAATTTTCATTTTGAGCAAGGTCTAAAGTTTTTCCAATATAACCTTCTCCTAAAATGCAGGCAAGCGTATCTGTACAAAATTGTTCTACTTCCTCTCTACTAAGAGGTGTAATTTTTATTTTTTCACATCTTGATTTAATTGTTGGTAACACCCTATCTTCACTTTTTGCACTAATTAAGAAATAAACATTTTTAGGTGGATTTTCTAAAACTTTTAATAATTTGTTTTGAGCTTCATCTGTTGAAACATCAAAATTATTAATTAAAAAAATTTTGTTTTTTAAGTTTACAGGTTTTACAAAACATTCATTAACAATATCGTCAGCATCAGAAACTAACAATTTTTGTCCATTTTTAGGATAATTTTTTACGTCTAAATCTACTCCACTTTGAAACCTTAAAAATTCCGAACTTTTTTCATTGAACAATTCAAATGTTTCATATTCTAACATCAATGCAGTTAAGACTAAAACATTTGAAGAAGTAAACTCATCTTCGCAAAAAAAGATAATGGCATTTGAGAGTGCGTCATTTTCCTTTTTTTGAATAAGATTTTTAAAAAATTCTTGGTTCTTTATTATTTCTACTAAATTCATATAATGATTTTATCATAAATAAAGTTAAATTGCAATTAAAATAAAAACACTAAACTAATTAGTGTTTTATATTATTTTTTCTATTTTTTATTATTTTTTCTATAACCTTATATATTTCACCTATGAAAATAATTGAAATTGAAAGCAGTAATACAACAAGCCAACATTCAAAATTTAAAGGTTCAAGCTGTAAAATTTTACCTAAATCTGTTGTTACCATAGCAATCAAAAGACCAAAACCTAATAAAAGCGATATGTCAAAAAATTTGTTTTTGAAAGGATTACTCTTAAAACAACATTCCTTTGTTCTTGCAGTAAACATATAAAAAAGTTGAATTAAGTTTAAGGTAAAAAATGCCATTGATATTGCAGTTTCTTGATTATAATATTTAAAGCCAAAAAAATATGCAGCCATAGTTAATATTGTTTGAATTGTTCCCAAAATAAATATGCTTACTCCCACGCCATTTGAAAACAGTCCATCGTTCTTTCTTCTCGGTTTTTCTTTCATAATTTCTTTTTCTACAGGTTCAACTCCAAGTGCAATTGCTGGAAGACTATCAGTGATTAAATTCACAAAAAGAATTTGTACTGGTAAAAGAAAAGTATAACCAGGAAGAATAATTGTAATCAAAAACAATGCCAAAATTTCTGCCATATTGGCTGAAAATAAATATTTAATCGTCTTTTGAATGTTGCTATAAATTTTTCTTCCTTCTTCTACTGCTATCACAATTGTTGCAAAATTATCATCAGTTATTAATATATCTGAAACATCTTTTGTGACATCAGTTCCGGTTTTTCCCATGCCAATTCCAATGTCTGCTTTCTTCAAACTTGGAGCATCATTAATACCATCTCCCGTCATAGCAACAATATGACCATTTGTTTTCAAAGCTTGAACAATTCTAACTTTGTGTGTAGGACTAACACGAGCAAAAACATTCTTTTTTTCTACAATTTTAGAAAATTCGTCATCTGATAATAAATCTATTTCTTCTCCTGATAGCACCTCATCTAAATTTTTTACAATACCTACATTTTTTGCAATAGCAAATGCTGTATCTTTATAATCGCCAGTAATCATAATAGGTCGCATACCAGCACTTTTACATCTCTTTACTGCATTTTCAATTTCAGGTCTTGGAGGGTCTTGAAGTCCACATAAGCCTAAAAAAATAAAATCTTCTTCTTGAATTTTTAAATTTTTTTGAATTTTATAAGCAAAACTTATTACTCTTAATGCTTTTTCACACATTTTTTCGTTTTCTCTTAAAATTTTTCGTTTTGTATTTTCATCAAGAACTAAAACTTTATCATCTTTCAAATAATAATTACATTTCTTTAATACTCTATCTAAAGCACCTTTCAAAAAACAAGTTAAGTCATCATTTATTTGATTCAAAGTACTCATCATTTTTCTATCAGAATTAAAAGAAATTTCATCAATACGTTTATATTTTTTATCAAATTCTTTTTTATCAACATCATATCGTTTTGCAAATTCTACTAAAGCAACTTCAGTTGAACCTCCAACATATCCATTTTCTCCAATCTGTGCATCATTACAAAGAACCATAGCATTTAAAAAAATTTGAAAATTTTTACTTTTTTTATCAAAAAAAGTGAAATAATCTGTTGCTTTCATTTTGTTTTGAGTGATAGTTCCTGTTTTATCAGAGCAAATGATATCACAAGCTCCAAGAGTTTCAACTGCGTGCATTCTTTTTACAATAGCTTTTTGTTTAGATAATTTAGCTATCCCCAAACTGATAATTATAGTGATAACAGCTGGCATACTTTCAGGTATCGCTGCAACTGAAATTGCCACAGAAGTTAAAAAGGCCCTTAAAATATGTGTAGGGTCACAAATTACTTCTAAAATAAAAGTTATACTTGCAATAAGCAATATTAAATATGTTAAAATCTTTCCTACATCTTGAATATTTTTTTGTAATGGTGTCAGTTCTTTTTTAGTTTCCTTTAAACTTTCTGCAATTTTTCCAATCTCACTTTCTTTTCCTATTCCGATGACAATTCCTTTAGCGTGACCACTTTCAATATTGCTTCCACCATAAACGACATTTTTTCTATCTGCCAAAGGTACTTCTTTATCATAGACGATGTTAGCAAATTTTTCAACAGATTCACTTTCCCCTGTAAGTGACGACTCGTTTACCTTTAAATTTGTTGCTTCAATTAATCTTAAATCAGCAGGGACAATACAACCTGCTTCTAAACACACAACATCACCATGAACTAAATTGTCTGTTTTTATTTTGTAAATTTTCCCTTCTCTCAAAACTTTTGTATCTGGTTCAGTGAGTGTTTTAAGACTTTCAATTGCTTTTTCACTTTTACGCTCTTGATAGACTCCAAACAAGGCATTCATAATTACAATTCCTAAGATTATAGCACCATCTATAATCTCGCCTTTTGTATTTTCAATAATGCCTATTACAATAGAAATAATTCCAGAAATCAAAAGAACTAACACCATAAGTTCTTTTATTTGTGCAAAAAATTTTGATAAAAAAGATTGTTTTTTTGTTGATTTTATTAAAAGTTTTTGAGTATCTGGCAATCTACTAGAAACTTTTAATTCATCTAGTCCTTTTTCATTTACATCAAATTCTAAAAATATTTCATCAACAGATTTTTGATAATACTTTTTGTCCATATTTTTATATTACTATTTGAAAATATACAAATATACCAAAATTAAACAATAAATAATGAAATAATCGAAATAAAAACTAAATAAAGAGAAAACCAATGTAACTTTGCTTTTGTAGTAATTTTTAACATCAATTTAATTGCAAAAATTCCGACAATAAAAGAGGTCATAAATGAAAATAACAATGGAAAAAATTGGAAATTTAACATCACATCTGAAACGATAATTTCATAAATTTCCATTAAAAGCGATAAAATTATGATTGGTATTGACATTAGAAATGAAAATTTTGCTATATTTCCTTTTTCTGCACCACTAAGAAGCCCTGAACCTATTGTTGCTCCTGAACGTGATATACCTGGAAATACAGCAAAACCTTGAGCTATTCCCATAAGAATTGCCGTTTTATAAGAAAATTGTTTTATTTGTTTTCTTTTAGATAAACTTTCACAAACGTATAAAAGTAAAGCAGTAATAGCGAAACTCATTGGAAGAAAACTACCCATAAAAGATTGTTTTACTAATGGCATAAAGATTAAAACTATAATGCAGGTTGGTATCGTTGCAACTACAAGCAAAAGAGAATCTTTACTGAAAGGGTGTCGTATAATATTCCAAATATCTTTATAAAAAACTACAACTATTGAAAATAATGTGGCCACATGAAGTAAAATGCTTATAAATAAACTTTCTTCAATTCCAAAGACTTTAGATAAAAGCACCAAGTGCCCTGATGAAGAAACAGGTAGAAATTCTGTAAGCCCTTGAACTAGCCCTAATAAAAATAAAGCAAGGAAATATTGCATTATTGCCTCCTTGCTTTATTATATTGTTTTAGATATTAAAATATTTGATTTACAATTACCTTTTTGATAATTCTTCTCTATTTTTCTTGTGTCTTCTTGCACTTAAAATAAGTATTGTTAAAACTACAAACAGCAATACAACAAGTCCGACAATCAAATAGATATACCAAATTGATGTATGAACCAAAATGAAAATTGATTTTTCTCCAACAACACCAAATAATCCATCATAATGTGTTTCTTCGAAAAACATGGCCGTATAAATTCCCGAAACTTTGTAATTATTGAAATCAAATTTTCCATTAAATGGATTAGATTCAGTTCCTATTGGAGTCCAGAACATTTCACTTAAATCAATATTGTTCATTAAAACATATGACGCTTCCGAATATTTTATTTCATTTGCAAAACTACCAATATTTACCTTTTTCATCATAAAAATCAAATCGTCAACATTGTAAATTAAATAAGGGTTGTCTTCTGTTCCTAAACCAGAAAGGTAATTTAAGTTAATCTCTTTTTCTTCCCAAACAAGTCGTTCAAATTCAATATAAAGTCCAACGTTTCCTTCAATATTGTGTGAATCTAAGAAATCTCTTGATAAAGATAAGACGCCATCAGAATATAAATCAGTGATATCTAAAGGTTCTTTCTCATAATTTGTCAATATAATTTCAAGTATTTTGTATCTTTGATTCTGAACTATACCTAAATTTACATCTCCTGTATTTGACAAGGTAAAATTAGTGACCATTTTATTATCATAAGTTACATACCCTGCAAATTGAGGATTATTTAAATCAGTCGCATTATTTATCTCATTTTCAATATTTGTAGAAATTGAAATTGATAAAATACCACTTTCAAAATTTGGTGTGATTGTGACTGTAGAATTTGCAAGTTCAGGAGAAATGTCAAATTCAAAATATGAATATCCATTACTATGACCAACATAATTGATGTCGCTTCTATTCCAAATAACAGCAAAACCATTATCATGTTCAACTGCGAAAGTTACTTTATCACCAACTCTTACTTTTTCTTGTTTTGGATTTAAAATTTCATCTTGATATTCACCATCAAAATTTTGTACTTCCATGCTAAATATTCTTCCATGAGAATTATTTGGCGAAGTAATATTTAAATTAACTTCAACACCCCTTAGAGTTAAAATTAATCTAATTTGAGAGGATTGTGAATAAATTTGTATCGTTCCTTCATTATCAAATATTGCAATATTTGGACGATTTGCCCAAGACCAAGAATAGAACTCATACCCCTCGTCAATTTCTTCACTTGAAGCGCGAACATACAAAACTTTAGTAGAGTCATAATAGCCTTGTGCTAGTAGGTCAGCAGCATAAGCATCTACATCAGTTTGAGTAACACTACCATCTTCTCCGGTCACATACTCATACTGAATCAAACTATATCCACCGACACCACCTCTAACTCGTACTGAAATTTCTCGATAATAAACAATTTCCACTTCGCACAATACATAATTATCTGTACTATCTGTAACCCATGCAGTTTTTTCTCTATAAGATGTAACAGCATCATAAACAATGCCACTGCCAGAAGTGTTTGTAATTAAATATTTATAAAATTTATATCCTGCAATGTTAGGAGCGTTAAAGAATATGTTTGTGTTATATGCAATTTCAATTTCAAGTGGAGATGAAATGTAGAACCATGAATTTGTATAATCAATTCCACTGACAATATCTTCAGCAGTATAATTTGTGTCTAAATTTGGAGAAAGTTTGATTTTGATTAAAGTTTTTAAATAAGACATATACAAATATAAAGAAATTTCAATTTTACCATCTACAATTTTAGCGTTTTCAGATAATATGTATTCAGTTGGAGTGATTGAATTTAATTCATATCCATTTTCAAGCCATCTACCAATAAATTCACCAGAAGAGTTAATATATTGTCTTCCACCACCACGATTTTCTCTAGTAAAGAAACCTTGATAAACATAGTTTTCTTTTTCAACCATGATTTGTGATTGTTGCTCTGCTGTTAAAGAAACATAAGAATTAAATGCAACATTTTCAATTCTTAATAACTCAAGTTCTCCATCTTTAAATATGATATCGTAAGTGGAAGGAGTAAGTTTGATTTTAATTTCATTCTCACCATGATAATTCATCACAGTAAATGTTAATTTACCTGTAAAACCAGTCTTTTCAATGCTTAATGGCAAATAATTAATACTTTCTTTTACAATCAAACTTTCTTCGTCAATAATGTTATCTAAAACATTTTCAAAAGTATATCCAGCCCTAATATAAACACTAACCTCAAAAATCGTATCTGTATATGCTGTTACACTAGTATCATAATAGCCACTTACGCCCCAAACTTGAGATTTATAATTTTCATCAATAATGATGTTGAATACCCCACCATTAACTTTTTCACTTCCATCTATGAAAGACAAATCAATGAAATTCAAAATAGGTTTATAAATTACATTCAAATCAAAACTATCAAAATTTTTAGTAGCAACAATATCAAAAATTTCATAAGTAGCTTCAGTTTCATTCCTATCTATTTCTCTGTAAGAAACTTTTGACAAAGCACTTTGATTAAGAAGAATACCATCAAAAACATATCCTCTTCTTTCAGTTTTGATTTTAATTAAAAATCTTTCACCTGTGTAAGTAATAATTTGATAATTTCCGATAGGATTTGGTAATTTAGATTCTGAATTAAAGTTGTCTGATTTATAATGTGTGTTTGTTCCATCAATATAACCATATTCATTTATTTCATAGTCTTCTTTACCTATTTCAATATGACCTATATTTCTAGTGTCCTCTTGAATTTCGTCAGAGATATTTAATTTAGAACTAACATTAATTGAAATTTCTCTTGCTTCAATAACTAAATAAATTTTATCAGTATTTGAACCTAATTGATTACCTGACACATACTCAGTAATTAAACCATCTTCATTTGTTTCTCTTTCTATTCTAGTGTAGTAGAAAGTTTCATCAAAATCACGGAAACCAAATCCGGCATATAAATAACCTTCTGGAACTTCAAATTTAATGGCCTCACTAGCTCCATAGCTTAAAGGTATTGAAGTAATTTCTTGTCCATCTTGATTAAAGAATTTACCACTTGAAAAATCTGTAAATGTTTCTAATGTTTTAGATGGTTCATTATATTCTGAATAAATAACAGTATGAAGGACTGCTCCAAGTTCTACAATATTTGTTCCTTCAGAGAAAACTGCATATATAGTTTCATTATCTTCAACAGTATATAAATGAGTTTCTTCTCTACTGAACACTGTCATAGAGTTTTCTTTTCTCCAACCTGTAAAGGTGTATCCTGTAGCCGATTTGATAGTAAGAGTTGCTTGTTCTAAATATGTGATAATATCCTCTCCATCTCCATCTTCATTCAGCTTACCATTAACCCAAGCAATATTTTCCTTAATTTGTTTTTCTACAACAGCCCCTTCTTCATCACGTCCATAAGAAACTACTTTGACAATTAATTTATATTGTAATTTTTTAGAATTTAGATTGAGATAGCCATCATCTGAAATTCCACTAATTTCAAATTGGAAATAATCTTCATTATCAGATTTTAAAATGTTGATATTATCAGAATTTGTCCAAGTATCCAATGTGTAACCATGTTTATACTTAACTTCAATATTCAAATTATTTCCTGTTTCAACAGATATAATGATTGGATTATCAAATTGGAAATAAGTATTTCCACCATATCTAACTTCTTCAATTTCTTCTCCATCAGTGAAATTGATAGAAATACTATTTTGTCTTGGAGTAGTTGTAAATGTTAATGTGACATCTTGAACGATTCCAGAGATATTGGCTGACAAAATGTTATTTTCAATATTAACACCTGTAATTGATAGTCCTTCGACATCTGTTTGTATTTCATTTGAAATGATGTATCCTTGCATTGGTGTTGCAGTTATTCTAAATAATTTTCCTGTTTCAATTTGGAAAGTATTATCATCAATTAATATAGGCTCGCCATCAACTTGAATGTTATATTCAGAAATAAATTCACCTACAAGTAAAACAGTATTTTTGTTTGCGATTATTTGAGTTTCAAATCTTTTTGTTTCAATAGGAATAATAATTTGAACCTTTATGTTATCGCTTGATTTCTCAATAACTTCAAATCCAGCCTCTTCCCAAACGCTATCTTCAGCCACATGGTAACCTTTTCGTGGTGTTACTATAAATTGAACTTGACTTTCATATTCTGCATTATTAATAGTATATTCATTGGTCGCAGGAGAAGCTGTTACGTCATTGACAGAGAATCCAGAAAGTGTTGCATAAGGGCTATAAACAACAACTCTTACTTTTAATTTTGTCCATGTGCCATAAATTGTATGTTGAACAACTTTATTCATTTGAGTTGTTTCGGTAATTTCATTTTCGTCCTCATCAACCCAATTAGCAAAATTATAACCCAAACGTTCTGGAATTTCAATTTCAGATAAATAAGTATAATACAATTCACCATATTTCACTGTGATTTCTTGCGTAACTTTATTACCATCTTTATAAAAACCAAAATCTAAAATAACACTAACGGACATAGGTTCAAAGTTAACATCATAAGTAACTGAAATATCTTCATTTGCTAAAGATGTATTTTGTAAAATACCATTATCTCCAACAAAGAATTTGGTTTGCAATTCATCTAAATCAAATTCTCCAACAGAAGTTACTGATTTTCCATAACAACTTATGTCGGCAAGAGTATATAAATCGTTTAATGTTTTACCTTTTAAAGCCATTATATCAGTCGAATATGTAGGCAAATTATTTTCAAGAATGAAATCGCTATCATTATTCAAAACAGCATCTTCTTCAGTCAAATTAAATGAAATTTTTACTTTTTTAATCCTAAATCTTAAATTAATTGCCCAATCTGAACCAATATAATCTTTATCAAGACGTAAGATTCTGATTTCTTTTTGAGTTGTAGCAAAGTTAGAATCACCACTACCAATTCTTCGTGTACCTATATATAAACCTTGTAAACCAACATTTCTTGTATCTTTTATAGTAAACTCTATGTTAATTTCTGTATTGAAAGCAAAAGGTTTTGTAACTGAAGTTTTGTCAATTGGTTCTCCCTCAATGGTAACAGAAACAATGTCATTTAAAACATCATAGTCATCTGAAAATTTATTTCCATTTTCATCTAAGATATTGATTTCAACATTATAAGAATTAATTTCCCAATTTGCAGTAAAAATAAATGTTACACTGTCTTTGCCTACATAATAATACTCATCAAAATTGCTATCATTCATTATATTAGAAATTATATTTAAAGTTGTTGAATTATCACTTACAACAATAGTCCAAGTTTTAGCATCTTGATTATAACCACTTGTACTTCCTGTATATCTATTTAAACTTTGATATTTAGTCGAATTAAGTTCAATATTCTTAAAAATGAGAGTCCAATTCAAAAACTTATGCCCAGCATGACCAGAAATTGGTCCGGAAGGGAATTCTCCACTTGATACATTTCCACTTATATCATTTGCTGCAAATGGAAACTCAAGTTCAACATTTGTAATTTGACGTCCACCTGAAGTAATTGTTTCACCTCTATCTGCTTGCGTGTCAAATTCAATTTTAACTTTAATAGAAGTAATAATTCCTGCATTATAATCAAGAAGTTCATAGTTTTCAGAATCTTCTCCAGATAATTCAAATTTAATGTTGATAGGATTTCCAATCGTAGCTTTTTCATAATAAGCATTAGAAATAAATACATCGTCAGAAATATCATCAGCTAAAATAATACCGTTTAAGTCAAAGACATATTTTCGTTTAGTGTCTCCATCATATATATTTTTAGTATTTGTAGTTCCATCATAAGGTTTTGTAAATAAATCTCTAAGAGAAACTCCACCATCTTTTTTAGATATAGAAAGAGTTTTTTTGCTTACAATCAACTGAGCACTATCAAGACTATCTAAATCTTCAGTACCACCATTAATTCTATAAACAACTTTAAAATCAGGAAGGTTATAAATTTCAAGCATCATTTTATGATTTCCAGCATTTAAGAAACCGGTAGAAGAAACTGAATTTGAAATATCTCCACCAAGTGCAACAAGTTTGATATTTATTCTATCTTTATTTGTGTTTACATAACCTGAAAAATCATATATTGAGTCATCGACAAAATAATCTACTCCCAAATCTTGACCACTTTTAACATCTCCGTAAATAAAGTTCATATTTTGAACTCTAACATATAAATTGGTAGGGATAATTCTTGCCCCTCTAATATTCACTTGTTTATTGCCAACCAAAACATAAGAATAGTCAAAATCATAGTTATTTCTATTTTGTCCTGAGATTTCTCCTGCAAAAGTATAATCATTACCAGAGTTAACATATTGTGCTAAAACTCCAGCCTCTCTATACATTCTTAAGATGAGTACAAAATTATCTCCTTCAACAAGCCCATCAAGTAAATTGATAGATTCTTGTTCACCAAATCTATATTCAGCTTGTCTATTAGTGAATTTTTTAACATAAGATTTTGTACCATCTGAATTATCTTGGAAATCATTATCATTAAACTTCAAAGTTAATTTTTTAGGAGTAATTTGGAAAACATAACAGAAAATATCTCCTTTTTTGCCTAGTTTAATATTAGAATAATTTTCACTTGTTGCAGCGTTAGCCTCCATGTTATATCTTCCAACATTTTTAGTGATAGGAGTGCTGAAACGAATTGTAACATCAAGACCAACAACCGTATCATCAAAAAGGGTATAAACTCCTTCAGCGTAAGTATAGAAATTCAATTCAAATTTTAATTTAGCAAGTTCTGAAGTGGTTGAAGTCAATTCCAAATAATATTTGTTATCTTGTAAATTTCTTGTAACTGTTACATTATTATAAATAAAGCCATCATAGACTGTGTTAGCCAAAATACCATCGTCAGCATTTTTTATTTCTAAAGTTCTTTCTGAACTTATCAACAAATAAAGAGGTTCATCAGATAGTATAATCATAAATGCGCCAAGTCCAGCACCACATTTATCACCTTTAAAGTCAACACTATAATCTTGGCTATAAGGTTTGTCATCAGCAACTCTTGCTGTAAGGATTTTATAATAACCAGCAACATTTCCAGGTTCTCTTGTAAGAGTAAGTTCAATATCTTCAAATAAGTCGGTTCTAAAGAAATAGCCATTCACAATTGTACTATCCCAACCTGCTGAACCACGAGTTCTAACAATTTCACCAGGTGTAGAAAATTCAACTGAAATTGTTTTTGGTGTAATAACAAATGACTCAACAATACTAGAATTGATATCATAGTTTTTTGAAGTAGCGCTAATAACAACTCTATAAGTTCCTGCGTGTAAATATCCCTGTGTACTATAATCAGAATCAGATACAGCTCCAGTATTCTTATTAATTTGGAATGAAACAGTATATTGAGTTATTTCTTGCTCTAACCCATCAATAATTCTATAATCAAATTCGTTGTTTTTAGAGATAGTACCAAAAACTGCAGTTTCTGAATCAAATACAACTCTAGCATTTGCTTTAGTGATATTACCAGATATTCTGTCCTTTTGCAAATAATAATTGTTTGAAACAGCATTATTATTTAAATGAATTTCAACATCAGTATATTCTCCAACATCAGGGCTAGAAAAGTATGCTACAATACTCAAAGAATCATCTGCACAGACACCATGAGTTTGATTTAACTTCATAGTATAACTTGCTGAACGGTCATATGTTTTTGTTACATTTTCTATAGTTAATTCTTTTTGTCCAATATTAAAAATGTAATCTTCAGCAAAAAGTACAGTCTTAAAACTGCCAATTTCTGCTTCTAAAGATAAAACATATTGTCCTGCATTTTTAAGTTTCTTTCCATCATCAGAATTTACATTGAAATAAATAGAAATTGTTCCATCTTCAAATGTTCTTACCATTTTTTGACCATCATTAAGTGTATAGAAAATCAAATTTGTAGAGAACATTGAACTTGCATTAGAAATTGTAAATGAAGAAAGAGTTGTTGAAAGAGTGTAATCGATTGCATTATAAATTTTTCCATTCAATAAATCTTTATTTTCAAATTCTACATATAAAGTTTGTTCTGCAGGTAACACTCTAAATCCATTATTTTCAAAAGGAGAAATTGAAATATCAAAATTCACATCTACTCCTGAAGTTGATGAAATGCTTTCAAGTTCAATCCTGTATGCTTTTTCTTCACTAAGTCTATATTGCCCATCATCACCCAACAAATCAGGAACTTTAAAATTCAAAATTATTTGGTCAGAAGTTACGCCATCTAAATAAATTTTCTTCAATGCTTGTTTAACTTGTGCATCAGTGCTTTGAGCACTTACTCTGATATAATCATCTGAAATTTCTTCAACATAAGGTTTTTTATCTATCCTAAAGGTTGGATTGTTATAAGTCATATCAAAATCATCAAATGAAGGAGAAACTTTGACAGTGTATTCGCCTACATAATAGAAACCATTGCTTGTATTTACTTTTTGCCCATTTGTCAAAGCAATTTCATATCCAATAGAATAATAACCTTCTGCCAACAAAATTTCATCTACAACATTTCCCCTAGAAGAATCCTCCAAACTAATAATTTGTCCTCTTTCAATCTTAGAACGGAAATTAGATTGTGATATTTCTCCATAAATAAATGATTCGTTTATGGTAAATGTAACAGATGCTTTCATCTTTAAAATCTTACCTGTTGTTGTTTCATTCACCACATAATTTGAGAAAACTTCATTTTGACCATCTAATTTAAGTAAAACGCTACCTTCTCCAAAATGTTTTCCAAACATAAATGTTGCGACAATATATGCATCTCTATCTAAAGGTGGTGTAATTAAAGTTTTACCATCTTCCCCTACAAGAATATTCCCTTCCAAATCTAAGTATGCCAAATCACTTCCGTCATAAACTTTAATTATTTCTTTATTAATAGTGATTTCCTTTTGCTCTATGATGAACTCATATTCATTAGGTATTTGGATTGATGAGAAATAATCATCAAAAATTTCGCCCATGCTTATCATATACTTGTATGTTCCACAAACACAAGCAGGAGTTGGAGAGAAAGAAAGAATTAAATCGGATAATTTTTTACTAAGAATTGACAAAATTTCATCATTAGAAATTTCACTATCAGAATTTATATCAAAAAGGCTGATATCATATTGCTTGTTGTAATCAGAACTTGAAATTGTTATTTTATAGTCATCACTTATTTGTAAATTAAAGTTTTGACCACTATAAGTAACCCTATCATTAACTGGTTCGTTCTTGAATTTAACAATAAGACCACCACTTTTTTGGATAGTAAATTTACCTACAACCACAGTTTGTCCATCATCAGTTTGTTCTCCATTTTGATAAAGGACTTTCCTTTCATCATCAATATATTTAACAAAATTATAATTTTTGGTATTTTCTCCATCTACTCCTAGGAAAACAAGGTCATAATCGCCAATATCTTCATATAATCCCTCAGAATTTGGTTTAATTAATAATTTTATTGTTAAAATTTCATTAGTTGAAGAATGAGTAACAGTAGTTGAAACTTCTTTTATTCCAAGATAGGTGTTAAAATTCTTAGATAAAACGATATCTTCATCAGTCAAATCAAAATCAATAGCACTAATTAGATAATCAAAAGTGAACTTGCCTTCTGTTAGTGATTCACTTTGCTCTATATCAAAATATTCTTCATTGAAAATTGCAGAAATTGAATATGAGCCAACATTTTTCATTTCAGTAACTAAATTATCATTATATCTTATTTCAAATTTTGCATAACCTGTTGTTTCTTGAGTGTAATTAATTTGTTCTGATATAAGTTCATTTGAATAGTCATCATTAACATTGTCATAAATAGAATATTGAACATTTAAAGTCCAATCTAAAATTTGGTCTAAAGCATTATAATCACCATTTACATCACTAGGTTCAATAGAACTAATCTTATGACGCATAAACATTAAGGTAAATTCATAAGACACTTGAGCAGACATAATCTTATTTCCGTCATCACCTATATCCATTGAATTCCTTAATTCTTCTCGCACTTCAGCTGTAACAACTAAACGATATTTTCCAGATTCGGAATAACTTCCCTTTCCTTCAAGTGTAAAAGAATTTGTTTCAGAAAGTGGTTTTTCAACACCTACTTTATACCATTTATAACTAACAGGTTTAAAGATTGCTTCACTGAAATTTGATAAATTTATCAAACTACTTGAATTCCAAGCATCAACAAATGAATAAACTGCAGCTTTATAGACATAATCACCCTCATGAACTGTGGTATGATAAAGTTCTCCATTTTCATCAAGATTTAATAACCAATAAGCTTTTAATGTTATGCTTGCATATTTATTTTTACTGTTATAAGGAACATAAATTCCTGTTCCATTCAAAAACAAATTTGAATACTCCGTTTCAATTCCTTCTTCAGATTGATAAGTAAGTTTTGAAAGTTTAAATCCTGAAATTGTTGGAGTTAATAAATTTTCTTTAGTCGTATTGTCAAGTTTTATGTATGCACGAGTGAGAGCTGGATTTGACCCTAAAACAGACTCAGGAAGATTCAAATTATAATCAACACAAACCAAATCGGTATAAGTGGCATAAAGATAAATGCTTGTAAGGTCATTTTCTTCCATTTCTTCATCTTCTCGATTCCAAGTATATGAAACATTTTCAGCTGGATTCATACCTGCATCAATTTGAGAAACATAGAATCTTGACCAACTATAAATAGCAAAATTTGATTCATTTTCAAAATTTTGTTTCGCTTTTATGCTAACTTGCTTTATAGCCTTGTTTACATACATTGAAATTGTATTTCCATTTATTGAAATAACTTCTCCAACTTTTGTACCTTCAACAATAATATCGCCAACTTGAGTAAGAGAAACAACTTTGTTTTCTCCTACTTCAGTTAAGTTATAGGCAATTTCTGTAAAGGTCAATAATTGTTCATCATCTGTGGCATTTTCAGAATAGAACATACCATTTGTAAAGGTAAAATATTTAGCCTGGACTTGAAGATAAGCAACATCGACAACATTTAAAATGGTAAATATACAATTATCATTTAAAGCAAGTTTATAATAACTTGTAACATTATCAAAATTATTTGATGAAGAAGAAGCTCTTTTCAAAATGATTATATTATCAAAATAAATATAATTTTTATCTTGGTTATATGAGAATTGAGTATCTTGTAAAGCACTTCCTGAATTAGAAATGTAGGCTCTTGCAGAAACATAAAGCATTTCAGAAGAATCAATTAAATAGAAATTTCTTCCAAACATTGCATACAAGGTAGGGTCTGGTTCTTGAATAGAAGGTTTTTCAAATTCAGAAGCTAAATAATCAATTTCTATTTTTGTATTTGTATCTCGATAATAAACAGATTTTTCTAATGAATTATTTTCAGTAAACAAAATCTCAGGGAGGATAAATACCGTTGAAAATGTTATATAGTATCTATTGCCACTTTTCTCTACATTATAATTGTTAAGAATAATTTGTTTTTGAGATTCCATAGGATATGTAAGATAAACTCTAATATCAGCAAAATTTCTTGGAGTTATAGAGCCAAAAGTTGAAACAACTGTTACTTCCTCAATTTTAAGTTCTGTAGATACATTTTCCAAGCCATAAATCATATCTTTGTTTTTGCTTATTATATTTTCATTAGTTAAATTTTTGTCGTTATGATTATAGAAAAGGAATAAAGAAGTATTTGCTTGAATTTCTGAAATTAAAGCGCTATTTTCATCACTTGCTTTAAATTCAACATAATCCGAATATTTCCAAGATTTATACAATATATGGTCAGCACCAGAAGAGCACATAGTTAGCAAATAATACTTAGCGATAATGAATTCATAAATCAAATCATCACTTATGTCGCTAAAGTTTTGTGAGATATATTCTTCCACACTTTGACCTTCAGAAATATTTGCTTTTGCTTCCTTTCTTTTAACAAAATTTACAATTTCTGACAATGTTTTTAAAGAATTAAAATTATTCTCATCTCCAGTTTTTTCTTCTTCTGTAAGATAATTATTCATAATTTCTTTAGCAAGTAAAGCTTTAAATTCATTGCTATCTTTCTTGACAATATCAACGTCAATTTTTTCAACAAGAATAGTAAGCATTATGGTTGGAATTGTAGAAAGATTAGTCGCTTTCATTTTAATTGAATCATCTTCAGTTAAAATAAATGCTAATTCAATAGAATATTGTCCAGCATATTTTACAGTAAATGAAGTTGCGTTTGGTTGTTCATTTAAAGTCCATGTCATATTGACAGCATTGTTTTCTTCTAAAAGTTCAATACCATTTTCTAATGAAAAACCATTTAAATCAACATTATCACCTTCTAAGAAATCAAAAAGAGATATTTCTTGATTTTGTCCATTATATTTAATTGAACTGTGTTCTGTGTTTAAAATTTTAAACTCATATCTATTTGGATTTGCTTCAGTATTATCATAAAGCCATTTAATATAAAGAACCAAACCTTCATCTACATCATCTACGAATCCTATTAATTCATTGTTAAAAGTTGTATTTTCAACGATTTCATTATTTTCATATACAACACCTTTAATAGAAGGGAAAAGTCCACCATAACTAAACCTTGCTCGTAAAATAGTAGGTCCTGTACCTGTTGTTAAGGCTCTATATTTAGCAAGGATTTCATTTAAACTAGCATTGTATTTTATATCTTCCTCAGCAAAATTTTCAGTTCCATTATTATAATAAATTTTAACTTTATAATTTTTTTCTAGCCAAACAGCTTGTAATGTAAACTCACCATCAAAGCAGAATATATATTCAAAGTTCCCATTATCTTTACGATTTTGAATAAAATACTTGTTTATACCATTGCTTGCATCGTATAGAAGAATACTATTTGCCCCATCAATTTCAAAGAAATTAATAGTGTCATCTGAAACTAAAGCCCAATATTTTAACTCATAACCCACTTTACTAACTTTGCTCAATCCGGAATCTTGTTCAGTAGGAACATTTTTTAAATCAAAAACACTATCATATTTAACTGTGATTTCATAACTATTTTTTCCATTCCCAAAAACACCGTCTAAAGCATCAAAAGTGATTGTATAATCATTAGCTTTCCAAAGTTTAAATATATGAATCTTTCCATCTTTATCTTTAGCATCATAAATTTGAGCATTTAATGTAAAATTAATACTTTGGAATTCTAACCATTGCCATAAACCCGTGGCCTGGTATCCTTTTCGATAAGGGAATAAACTGCTAGCACTAACCATTCTTCCATCAGATAAACTGATTGTTTCTGAATCATCGAATCTTAAACTTTCGCCATAATAAATATTATTTGTTGTATAGGTAGTGTCGGTAACATCTTCATTTTCTTCATCATAAACATATCCTGCTTTACCGTCACCATATTCATTATCTAGTCCTGTTCCAGAATGAAAAACAATTTGAATGAATTTTTGTTTTAATATAACTCTTAAATAATAAACTTTATTTTCTTGAATTTGTTTTTCTAAAATACCATTTACAAAATCGACATAATCTTTAGTAAATAAGATTTTATTGCTTTCATCTAGCGTTCCCGAATCTTTATCAAAAAATCCATTTTCAACACGTTCATTATTAGAATCTAAAATTTCAACCCCTACAAAATCATAACCAATAATATCTCTTCCTGTTAACTCTACGCTGAGGTTTTTAATGTTTTGAGAAGGTATATTTTTTAAATAATCATATTGTTTATAAAAATAAGTTACAGCATTACGTTCAATAGGTACGCTTCCAGATTTTAAATTTCCACTTATGTCCAAACTGTTATTTCCATAAATAAATGATTGATTTTCTCCACCCATATAATTTTGGATTAAAATTTCATCAGAAAGTGAGAAAGTCATTTGTTTTATTTGGAAAACAGCAATAACAGTAAATTGATGTTCAATATTGCTAACGCCTTCAGTTGACCTATAAATAGAAGAATAATCATGAGAGTAATAGTAGAGAGTATCATAATTAAGTTCAAGATTGTTAGTTAAAATATATCTTCCTATATTGTTTCTTATTAACCAGCCATAGAAAATGTAAGCACTAGACGCATTTGATGTAAAATGCAAAACATCTTTTGTAGTTAATTCTTCTTTTTTAAATGTAGAAATACCTTGCCCTAAATCATCAACAATATTTGAACTTCTTGTTTCTTTTGCAAAATCAAAAGCATCTTGATTAATTTCTAAGGTCACCAAATTTTGAGCCATATCATCTATATCAATCAAGTTATAATCAGCTAAATAAGAATTTTTATCATTAACTCCATCAATAAATGATTGTAAATTGTTTAAAGATATTCCTTTTGCATCAAAAACTACAGAATATTTCACATCAGTTAAATAAATAACGATGTCATAATGTCCATAATATATATTGTTTGCTACAAAATTCAAATTATTATTTGAGTTTGATTTAATCCAATTAACAGTAAATTGTTTTGTTAAATATTTTAATACTGCTCCACTGTCATCTGTATAAGGTGAATCTGATTTATCTTCACCACTAGCATCTCTTAAAGTATTAACATTATAAGTAATTTCTATGTTATATTTGTTCTCAGGTTTAATTCCTTCTTTAGCGTCATCTTTTAAAATAGCAGTGCCTTCAATATCATAAAATTTAAAATAATCATTTGGATTTATTTCAATAGTAAATTGATTATTTTCAACAATATCCAAGGTTTGACTGATAGTTTTAATATAAGGATTAGTAACTGAATTTGTAAAAGTGTCAGGGATATTATCTGGGTCAAAATATTTGAAAGTAATGTCAAATTTTGCTTTAGTATATCGACCTATTGCTTTAATATAGCCTTCTTCATCATCAAAGTCAACAAATTTAAAGTTTTCTTTTCCATAAACATATAAAAGTTTATTTGCTTTGCTTTCATCTTCAGCAATATGTCCCAAAACATTAATATTTTTTTCGCTATCATAATTTGATACTTTGGTTACAAAATATGTACTTTCGTCATCTGTTATTAAAATTAAACTAAAATTTGTATATGACATTGCATAAAAATTGCTTGTGTTTGTAATCTCAAAACTTTCTCCAACAGAAATTGAACCAACTAATTGTTGTGCTGTATATGGACTTATATCTAAGCACTCATACAATGAAACATAATAGAAAGGATTTTCTAAATCTCCCCTATTTTCAATAGTATATTTAAAGTAATATTCTTCATTTATCCTCATTATTAAGGCATCATTAACTTTTTTCAATCTATAATCTGTGTCAAGTAGATTTGCATCATCTAATTCAAGATTTACCGTGCTTTTAGCATATCCTTGAGTGCCAAAAATCATTTGATTATTAACAAAATCATACCCAACAAAATTATAATCTCCACTTATATCTGTAGAAATATCTTCAAAAGTAGTAGTAATAGAATCAGAATAATTAGCAATTTCAACTTTATTAATTTTTTCTTCAAAATATGGGGTCATAGCAAAATAAATACTATCGCCAATATCCAAATTTGAAGTCACCACTTTTTTCCTGATAGAAATATCAAAAGTATAATTGCCGATAAGATTATAGAAGCAGTAATTTTCTAATAAAGCCTTGTCTTCTTCTTTTTTAATTTTTATATCAAACCTATTATTTTCTTTAACTTCACTAGCTAACCCTGACACTAATGTACCAAAATTTGAATCTTTATTTTGATTTTCATCAAGATTTTTTTCGTCTAAAGATAATAATTGAAATTCATAACCACGTTCAGCATCAACTTCAAATCTCCAAAATTCATCTTGAGATAAACTGAATGAAGTATTATAATTTATTGTAAATTCATAATTATCATCAACTTCATGAGGATTCAAATCATCATACATAAAGTTCTTTTGTTTTTCAAAAATACCATCTGCATTTTTCTTCCAGCCATACAACTTTATGCTTGTAAAAACATCAGAAAAATTAAATTTTTCAAATCCAGCCCAAGAATTATCCATTTCTTCTTTATTAAATCTCAATTTGATAGTATAACTTTGTGGTAATTCAGAATTTTTCCATTTAGCGTAATAAGTTGAATTTAATTTGTTATTAATAAATTTATATGAATTGCTTAAAACATCACTAAAGCCGTTAACTGAATATGTTGAATAAATTTCTTCAACATCAAAACCCTCTCCTCTTAATTTTTTGGTTTCGCCCAAAGTATAACTTGGTGTAGCTTTGAAAATATTGTAATAATCACTAAAATCACTATCGTAATCTAACTCATAGACCACCTTTACATCATTATCTTGCAATTCAATATGTGCATAATCTAAATCTTTACCTTCATAGTTTAGACTTTGACCTTTATATGAAGCATTTAACATAGTTTGAGCATTCAAAAGTTCATTTTCATAAGCATTATACACAATTTCAATCTTCTTTTTAGCACCTTCCCAGTTTGCAAAGATTTTATAAGCAGAAGGTTCAGCTGAATCCCCAACAAAAAGGCCTGTACCATCTAAATCTATGGTTTTAACTTCATTAGCTTTTGTAGAAAAACCTTTAAGCTTATAACCTTTTCTAATTAAAATATCTGTTTCACCATAATTTTCAGATAATTGTGGTAAAATTTTACCATAACTTGAATCAATATTGCTAACATTGATATAAGATAAAGATGAACCTTTATAAACAAGAACATGATGTTGTCCACGATAAATTTCACGATTCTCGTTATAAAAAATTCCACCTACACCATCAATCGTAATATCATATCCAATTTTAGGATTAGACAATATATTAAGTTTTTGTCCCTCTTCATTATTTTGACCATAGGCAACAGTTAAATTACTGCCATTATTGTCATATCCAACAGAGCTTATTTCTTTACTGTTATAATCTGCACAGTTAATTAAATATGTATTTTCATCAGCATTAGCTATTATAGTACCAACACTTTGATTGCTAAGAGTTGAATTTATATTAAAATTTTTTACAATAAGGTTTTTAATTACAGCATTTTTAGTTGCACCAAAAAGTCCCAATTCGCTAAAAGGTTCTTGTAAAGAGCAATTCAATCCTGAAATAGTAAAATTATTTCCATCAAAAACACCTGAAAACTTTGAACTACTTTTACCTATAGGAATCCAAGTAGCACCAGATAAATCGATATTATTTTGAAGAGCAAAAACTTTGTTTTGCAATTTACTATAATTTCTTGATAAATATCCCAAATCTCCAGCTGTTTGAATCAAATATGGAGAATTAATAGTACCACTTCCCTTAAGTCCTGAATAGAAATTATCATTATCAGTTTCAAAATTTGATAATTCTTTTAAAAATGGAAGACTATCATTCATTCCAATTGCAATACCCCAAATGTTTTCAAAATTCCATTGGTTATGCCATCTATTTGTATCAGTATAGAATTCGCTTGTTCTAACTATTGAATTGAAATCTGCAAAACAATCTTTAGTATAAAAAGAATTATTGTTTTTATCTAAATTGCCAAATAATTTAGTGGTTGTTATTGAAATTAGGCTTTCTCCTGTTATAGTGGTATTAGGATTATTGACTTTACCAATTATTGCGCCATAATCGTTAGAAGATTCCCCAGCAAAATATAGATTATATAAAATCACTCTGTTTACAACATTGTTATCTGAATCATAAACACCGACTAACCCACCTACAACATTTGAATCGGTTGAATTTAATTTCATTTTGCTATATGAATCTCTTAAAACCAAGTTTCCAGAAGTTGAAATTTTATTTAAAGCTTTAACATCATCTATTCCAATCAATCCACCAACATTGCCAACATTACAAGTGATGACCCCTTCAGAATAACTTTTTTGTAAATTTAATTGTCCAACACCACCGAATAATCCTCCGACATTTGTATTTGTCGTTGAATTTTGAGTTGATTGAACATCAAAAACAAAATCACTTTTAAGATTTTCATATTCTCCTGTTGTGTTTACATAACCAACAAGCCCACCTACAAAAGATTTTTCTGAATTAACCTTGATTTCACCTTTTGCAGAACATGAAATAATAGGAGATGATGTAGTTGAAATATCAGTTCCAACTCTTCCTACTAAACTTCCTACATTAATTGCATTTGCAGTTGTTGAAATTATATCAATATCAACATTTCTTAAATTAAGCATAGAAAGAGTTCCAAGAATGCTACCAAAAATACCGTAATCAGACACGCCATCAATATATTCCAATTTCAAGTTAAAAATATAATGTCCTTGACCATAAAAAGAACCTCTAAAGTTTTGTATAGGGTTCCAAGCAACATTTTTCAAATCGATATCAGTAGTCAGATATACACTAGTGCCTGCAAATTTAGATTGTCCTACATTATTTGCCTCTTCATTGGCTAAGACAGCAAAATATGCAAATCCCTTTGCAGAACCAATGTAAATTTCAGAATTAATTTTATAATAATCATTATTAATAGTCGAATCATTGATATTAAAATCTGCTTCTGTTAATGTTTTGTATGTTTTTCCATTTGGAAGATTCCAAGAACTTGAATTTGAACTTACAGCATAAGAAACCTGTGCAGGTTTGAGATTAACATAACCCAAAACCCCACAAAAGCCAAAAACTAAGACAAGTAAAAAGAACAATTTTCTTTTCATACTTCACCCTCAAAACTCTAATTGCACAATCGACTTTATTTATATAATTATACAAATATAGTTTAAAAATAGCAAGCAAATTTAGGACAATAAATATATATTAATATATACAATAATTTAAAAAAAACACCTGTTTGAACAGGTGTATATTTTTTATAGAGATTTATGGTAATAATCAAGCCCCATTGCACTTTTCATTTTTTCAATAGTTTCGGCTGCAACTTCTCTAGCTTTTTTTGCATTTTCAAAAAGCATAGAATAAATTTCATCGATATTTTTTTCATACTCTTTTCTTCTTTTTCTGATAGGTTCAAGAGTTTCTTGCAAAATATTGTTTAAAAACATTTTAATTTTAACATCACCTAATCCACCTTTTTTATAATGGTTTTTCAATTCTGTTAAATTTTTATATTCAGGCAAATACTTTTTAAAACTTTCATCAGTTGCAAATGCATCTAAATATGCAAAAACAACATTACCTTCAACTTTTCCAGGGTCTGAAATCTTTATGTGATTTGAATCAGTATAGCAATTCATAACTTTAGTTTTGATAACATCAGGTTCATCTTTTAAATAAATGCAATTACCAGCTGATTTACTCATTTTTAAGCTTCCATCAGTTCCAACAAGTCTTAAGCAAGTTTTATTGTCAGGAAGTAAAGGTTCTGGTAAAGTAAAAATTTCTTTATAAGTATGATTAAAAGTTCGTGCAATTTCTCGAGTTTGCTCTATCATTGGAAGTTGGTCTTCTCCAACAGGAACACAAGTGGAATTAAATGCTAAAATATCAGAAGCTTGACTAATTGGATAGCACATAAAACCGACAGGCAATGAAGCATTAAAACCTCTTTGTTTAATTTCATCTTTAACAGTAGGATTTCTAGTCAATCTGGAAACAGTTACCAAATTTAAAAAATACATAGTAATTTCAGCAAGTTCAGGAACTTGAGATTGAATAAACATATTAACTTTTTTGCTATCAATTCCAGCACCAAGATAATCCAAAGCAACTTCTATAACATTTTTTCTAACTTTATCAGGATTATCTGCATTATCAGTCATTGCTTGAGTATCAGCAATCATAATATAAAACTTTTCAAAATCACCTTGCTCTTGCAATTTTAACCTATTTTGAACAGAACCAACAAAATGTCCAATATGCAAATTTCCAGTTGGTCTGTCTCCCGTTAAAATAATTTTTCCCATAATATCCTCAATTTTTATTAATATTTTTTATTAAAATAAATAATTAAATATTAATTTTTAAAATATTTTTTAATTCGATATTTAGGTATTTTTTACATTTTTTAAATATTTTTTAATATTTTTTTATTTAATTTAAAAATAAAATAATAAAAATTCTAAATTAAATCATTTAAAATATCTAAAACTCGTTCTTTACCTAAAAGAGTCATTATTTCAAATAAATCAGGAGAATTTTTTCGACCTGTTATTGCTATTCTGATATATTCACAAACTTTAGCAACATTTCCCTTATATTTTTCAGGATTCTTTTTAAATTCTGCATTATCAGTAGCATAGCCTAATTCTGCTGACATTTTTTTGACATTCTCAAACCAAGTATCTTTATCATTTAAATTAAGATATTTTTTATATGCTTTTAACACTTTTGAAAATTCAGATTTTTCGTTATCATCAATTTCATAAGAAGTAGGTTTCCCAAACATATAATCAAAAAGTTCAAAAAACATACTCCACTTATATAAATCTTTTCTTGGTTTTGATTTTTCTCTATCAATATTTAAGATTTTTATGACATAATCTTTTTCTTTAATCAAATAATTTACATTTTCAGTTGAAAATTCTTTTGCCCAAAGTAAAAGATGTTCATAACATTGTTCTGCAGTCATTTTGGAAATAATTTCTTTTGAAATATCATTTAACTTAACCATATCAAAAATAGGTGTATTAGCAGTAATTTTAAATCCATCAAATGGAAAATCAAAATAATCTGCATTTGGATTATTTTTTCTCCAATTTTCAAAATTAGAGTTTGCAAGATTTGTTAAATACTCAATAACTGCATCTTTGACATAGCCCTCTTTATCAAAGAAACGCATATCTGCTTCTGGATGCTTTCTCTTAGAGAGTTTTATTTTATTTCCCTTTTCATTAAAAGTATAAATCAAAGGATTGTGGATATATTTTGGCTTTTTATAACCTAAAGCATTAAAAATTTCATCATGAAGTGGATAAGAAGGTAGCCATTCTTCACCACGAACAACAACAGTTGTACCCATCAAAGTGTCATCGATTGGGTGTGCAAAATTGTAAGTTGGAGTTAAATCATCTTTTAATAATATTGCGTCTATGCAATTTTCTAAAATTTCAACTTCTCCCTTTGCATAATCCTTAAATTTAATTTTCCTTTTGCCATCGCCTTTAGACTTTAATCTAATAGCAAATTTCTTTCCGGCTTTAATATTTGCTTCTATTTGTTCAAAAGTTAAATTTCTACAAACGTCTTTATCTTCATTTGTAATTTGAGTAGAAAATTTCTTTTCTCTTTTTTCTTTTATGTCCTCTAAACCTTCTGTTTTACGACAAAAACAAGGAAAAGCATAACCTTCTGCAACAAGTTTTTTTGCATAAGCACGATAAATTTCATTTCGTTCACTTTGATAATATGGACCATAATCTCCTACAGTTACGCCACCTTTGAGTTCATATTCGTCAGGTATAATCCCGTAACCCGTCATAATTGACATGATTATACTGCTTGCCCCAGAAATTTCTCTCTTTCTATCAGTATCTTCAATACGGAGATAAAATACTCCACCACTTCGTTTAGCGATTTGGTAATCTATAAGTGCTTGGAAAAAATTACCTAAGTGCATAAAACCAGTAGGGCTTGGGGCAAAACGAGTCACCTCAGCTCCTGTTTTTAAATTACGTTTAGGATATTGTTTTTCAATTTCTTCTACGGTTTTTCCACCTGGAAAAAGAAGTTCTGCCAATTCCTGATTTTTATTCATAAAATACTCCAAATTAATTAATTATATCATAAATATTATTTATAAATGTACTTAATACGCCATTTTCTCCATTACCAATAAATTGCTCTAATTTTTCAAAATATCTTGTTACATCTTTATTAACTTGCTTATAAGATTCTATATCGTTTTTATGATTAATAGATAAGTTTTCAAAATCAATACCATATAAGGCTGTATTATAATCGTTTACTTCTGAGAAAAACATATCAACATAGTCAAATAAAAGAGTCATTAATTTTTGATTTGCTTCATTATCAGCTGATGGAAGAACTGTGATACTGCCTGAAACTAATTTTGCTTTATAATCATTATTAAATGATGTTTTTAAATCGTTTAAAAGTTTATCAATTTTACTGTACGCATCACCCTTATCACTATCTTTAAAGTTATAATTGTTTTCTATTCTAGACATTATAAAGTTGCTATAAATTGGAAGCATTTTTGCTCTTATATAGTCTTTTACGAGTTCAAAGTTTGCTGGTGTTATATTTGTTGATTTTATAATATTGAAAAATTCTGTTGTTTCAATAAAGTTAGCGATACTAGTTGAAAGAGCAATATTTTTTTCTACAAAATCACCATATACTTTTTTAAAGGCACGCAAATACGCTTCTTCACCTTTACCATTATTGTCAACTATACCCTTTTTTAAAAATTCTTCAAAAATATTCATTTCGTTGACAAAATTTGGTATTGAATTTACAAAATTGTTTAATGTATCATTCACATTCTTTAACGCATTTTTAGAATTATCATTCAAATCTGCGTCTGTCAATCCATTAAAATAACCTTCATTTTGCATTATATAATCATAAGAAATGGAAAGGATTGTATTATACACTGATTTTAATTCGGCGTAACCATTTGTCCCTTCTTGTGATTCAGTTACCTTTTTATCAATATTTGTTCCATAAGATATTGTTATATTATACTTAAGACCACCACTCTCTGAAAAAGTAAAAATTTTGTTTCCACCTGTTCTTTCTGAATACTTTTCAAAGGTTTCTTTCATTGTTGTGTATGATTGCTTTATTGAATCAACTGGAACTTCACCACAAGCTACCAAACCAAATACACTAAATATCGCAAAACAACACATTAAAATACTAATAAATATTTTTTTCATAATACCTCCTTATACCCCTTGAGGAGCAGGTACTCCGATTGCTCCAATAAGCAACTTATTCCAAGCATCATTTTCAGCTTTTGTAATATCTTCAGCTTCAATTAAATATTTAACCCAAGTTTGTTCATTTACATCGTATTGATAGTCTAATATAAAATGTTCTGCATCTTTAGTAAAATAGCAATCAACAAATACTAATAAATCATTTCCACAATTTTGCTCTTTTGTATAATTTTCATCAAAATCATTTGTTAATTGATTTACTGCTCTAAATAAAACAGTTGTTAAATCATTATTCATTATTTTAGAAGATATACTTCCTGTATAAATTATAGCAAGATGATTGAATGCATTAACGGTATTATTATGCAAAGAGGCCATTTGGTCATCAATAGTTCTCCACATATCTGCTGTCCATTTAGCTTCTCCGTTTGTTTTAACTTCTTCCTGTCTTATATAATCTGCCATTGCTTTTGCTGCCTGTGTTGCATTATCAAAAGAATTTAAAACTGTCTTTCTCTCTTTCTTATAAGCATCTGAAGCAAAACTATATGGCATTTCTCTATTATAAAAATCTGCCAAAATTTCAAATGCTTGATAAGCCTCATAATAATTTTTAACTTGATTTCTTTCCTCTTGCTCAAGTTGATTAGAAACATTTTGACTTTGTAAATATTTCAAGAATTCGTCAATTTTTAGATTATCCTCATTCTCTTCTAATAAATATCCTTGTTCTGTTACAGAATAAAGTTTATCTGTCACTTCTTTTGTGTTTTTTGGTGTAAATAAATTAATAAATACAATAGTTAACACAACAGCTATCACAAGAATAATTAAAATTATGATAAACCACTTTTTTTTCATTATTTTCTCCTTTTTTATTGATTTTGCTCTTCATATTTAATTTTTTCACCAAAATTAAAATATGTTGTATACTCTCCAACCCATTTTAATTTGATTTCACCTGTACTGCCACTTCTGTGTTTTGCTATCAAAAGGTAAACAGTTCCAGGTTCATCTTCCAAATTTACATTGGAATATTTTTCTGGATTGTAGAGGAAAAGCACAATGTCTGCATCTTGTTCAATAGAACCAGATTCTCTTAAGTCAGAAAGCACCGGTTTATGGTCCTCACGAATTTCAACAGCACGGGAAAGCTGTGACAATAAAATAACCGGTACATTCAATTCCTTTGCAGTCTGTTTTAGAGCTCTTGTCAAAGTACTAACTTCTTGAGTTCTTCCATCTCGACTTTTTTCTCCTGTTGTCATAAGTTGTAGATAATCGATAACAACCAAATCTAGACCTTCTGTCATTTTAAGGTTGCGACATTTACTCATAATAGCACCTGGAGTAACTACAGAAGAGTCGTCCATATAAATTCCACATTGTGAAAGTTTTTTTTCAGCCGTCCATACTCTTTTCCATTCATCATCATTTTCCATTTGTCCAGTTAACACATGCTTCAAATTGACTTTAGCAAGTGATGATAAACATCTTTGAACAAGTTGGTCTTTTGACATTTCAAGTGAAAATATCGCTACTTTTTTGCCTTCATTTACAGCACAATGTAGTGCTATATTCATTGCAAAAGAGGTTTTTCCAACACCTGGACGTGCTGCAAGTAAAATCAAATCACTTTTTTGAAGTCCATTTGTTATTTCATCAAAGTCTTTATAACCTGTTGGTATTCCTCTCATCTTATCTTTGTTCTGAGCCAACTCACTCATTTGATTCATAACGCTTGTAAGCGTTCCACCCTGCTTGCCAATATGTTCAAGTTCTGAAGTAGAATCAGACTGTGAAAGGTCAAATATTTTCTTTTCAGCAAGTTGCATAGATACTTCAGCACTTTCGTTTTCAAAAGCTGTAGTGATTATTTCATTTGATTGAGAAATTAACTTTCTTCTAGTAGAAAGATTTTTTACAATATTAAAATAATGTTGATAATTTGCTGACGAAGGAACAACATTAGTTAAAAAAGTTATGTAATCAATTCCCCCAACAACACCAAGTTTTTTCTCTACTTCAAGTTGGTTTGTTAAAGTAACAAAATCTACAGGAATAGATTTATTGAAAATCTTGACCATGCTATCAAAGATTTTTTTATGGCTTTCAGAATAAAAATCATCAGTCCTAAGTTTAGAAAGAATCTGCATTTGAGCATCATTATCAAGAAGAACACACCCTAAAAGTGCCTGTTCTGCTTCCAAACTATTAGGTAAAATTTTATAACCTGGCATATTTCCTCCATTAATCTGAGAAAGGGTCTTTCTTTTTGCTTAGACGCTCTTGTTTCCTTTTATCAATTTTATCACAAATATAAATAAAAATAAAGAATAATATGAAGAGAACAATAACTAGAACCAAAATATTCAACCATTGAGGCACTTTAGCCCAAATTAAAAGAATACAAATAACCATAGTAGGAACGAAAACAATTCCCAAAAACAAAGCTAGTCTTTTTATTTTTTTCTTTAATTCTTGCTTCTCAGTAGTCTTCATAGCATAAGTATAACAACAAAAAAAAGATTTGTCAATTTAAAGCAAAAAATATTTATTCAATATTTGTTTAAAAAACTGGCAAATCAAGTTCAAATGTAGTATTTTGTTTATTGTGGATATGTAAAGAAGAAACTTCGTTTTTAACATCAAGAATATAAGTACCGAAAGTCAAATTTTTATTTCCTGTATTGCCTTTAGACATAACAGAATTAAAATCACACACACCATAATAGGTCAAAATTTTATATACTTCTGCAACATCAAGGTCATCTCTTTTGTTACAAAGATTATTAGCGATATAAAGTCTTGACAAAGAAGTACTAGTTCTATTAACCCTTTCTGGCCTAATTTTCAAAAATTTTTTAGCTAAAATATGATTTGTATGAATATTTACACCATTAATTTCTTTTATATCATATTTATCATAAACTTTTTCAATATAATAAAACTTTTGATTTTTGACATCACAAACATTTATTCCACAAGCAGTTGATATTGGAATTGTTTTAACTAGTGTGAATAATTCTTCGCAAGTTTTGCAATTTGATAAAAGTTTTAAAAACATATATCTAGGTAAATTATTTAAAACTACATCTTTCAAATAAATGTAATTCATTGAAAAAACAAAATTTTTCCCAATAAAAATATTGGCTGTACATAAAGAAAATGAATCAACAAGGGTATAAAAAGTATTTCCACCTCTTTTTTGTATCTTAACAAATCTAATGTTATCTTGATTATATTCACCATCTTCATTATGAGCTAAAATTGAATTTCGATTTGTTTTTACCATAATTGACGTGCATTGTTCTTGGTTAGTATCTTGTAAAAGTTCTTCAAAACATAAGTCAAGTGTGAGTAATTTTACATCTATATTTGCCCCATCGGCTCTTCCACAAATTTCCTCATAGACAGACTTATAATTATTGCGAAGATAAGGTAAAATCCAAGCTAAATACTCTTTAACTTTAGGTTCATTTAGTTTGTTCTTTAATTTATTTAATTTTTTATAAGCTTTTTTAAAAAGTTCTCCCAAGGCAAATCCTATTTCATAATCATTGCCTTTGATTAGAGGTATGTCAAAATGCTTATATTTTAAATTCCATTCTTTCATGCTATAAGTTTATCAAAAATGTCGAAAATTGTCAATTTAAAAAAGGTGAAATCAAATTTCACCTCTTAGTATTTTTCCTTTTTCACGTAATCTCATGTTGTGGTCAAGAATGATTTTTCTAATTCTAATAGATTTAGGTGTAACTTCTAGATATTCATCATCACCCAAAAATTCAATACAATCTTCCAAACTCATCAAACGAGGTGGAGTCAATCTTAAAGCATCATCAGAACCAGATGCACGGCAATTTGAAAGATGTTTTGTCTTACAAACGTTAACGACAATATCTCCACCTTTTGGATTTGTACCAACAACCATTCCACCATAAACATCAACACCAGGGCCTATAAAAAGTTCTCCCCTTTCTTGAGCATTATAAAGTCCATAAACAATAGCTTTTCCGTTTTCATGAGCAATTAAAGCACCATATTCTCTTCTATTTATTTCACCTTTATATGGTTGATAATCATAATATAGTGAATTGATAATACCTTCTCCACGAGTGTCAGTTAAGAAATCAGATTTAAATCCAAAAAGTCCTCTAGAAGGAATTAAAAATTCCATTCTCATACGATTTCCATGTGGAGTCATACTTTGCAAATCACCTTTTCTTACTCCCATTTTATTCATGACTGCACCAACACAATCTTCAGGAACATCTAGGAATAATTTGTCAATAGGTTCACATTTGACACCATTAATTTCTTTTATTAAAACTTTAGGTTGACTTACTTGGAATTCATATCCATCTCTTCTCATATTTTCTATAAGAATAGAAAGATGCATTTCCCCTCTTCCACGTACTTTAAATTTTTCTGCAGTATCTCCATCTTCGACACGAAGAGAGAGGTCTTTCACTGCTTCTTTATATAATCTATCACGCAAATGTCGAGAAGTAACAAATTTTCCCTCTTTCCCTGCAAAAGGGCTGTCATTTACCATAAAGGTCATTTCAACACTTGGCTCTGCAATTTTTACAAATTCGATAGGTTCAATTTTATTTTCATCGCAAATTGTATCGCCAATAGTTACATCTTCAAGTCCAGCAACACAAACTATTTCTCCAAATTCAGCTTTCTCGACAGGAACTCTTTTTAACCCTTCATAGACAAACAAACTAACAATTTTGGATTTTACTTTTTTATTAGAGTCATGGAAATTGCAAACAACAACATTTTGTCCAACTTTAATTTCTCCACTTTCAACTTTACCTACAGCTAATTTTCCAACATAATCATTATGTTCTGCAGATGACACAAGCATTTTAAGTGGTGCAGTAGGTTCACCTTGAGGTGCTGGAATATGCTTGATGATTGTTTCAAAAAGAGGCTTCATATCAGTTCCTACTTTATCGGCATCAAGAGAAGAAGTCCCATTTCTTGCTGACGCAAAAACAAAAGGACTATTGAGTTGTTCATCGTCAGCATCAAGTTCTAAGAAAAGTTCTAGCACTTCATCAATTACTTCTTTTATTCTTGCATCAGGACGGTCAATTTTATTTACAACCACCACTACTTTAAGTTTTAAAGCGAGAGCTTTTTCAAGTACAAATCTTGTTTGAGGCATAGGTCCTTCAAAGGCATCAACAACTAAAAGCACGCCATCAACCATTTTTAAAACTCTTTCAACTTCACCACCAAAGTCTGCGTGTCCTGGTGTATCAACAACATTGATTTTTACACCATTATAAAAGCAAGATGTATTTTTTGACAAAATAGTAATACCTCTTTCACGTTCAAGGGCATTACTATCCATAACTCTATCTTCGACAACTTGATTTTCTCTAAAAACATTCCCTTGCTTAAGAAGTTCATTTACAAGAGAAGTTTTACCATGGTCAACGTGAGCAATAATAGCTACATTTCTTATGTTTTCGTTTATCATATCTATTTTTCCTTTTTTGAATAACTTTGTTAGTATAACACTTTTTTACAAAAAACACAAGAGGAGAGAAACTCTTTTTTATTATTTTTTTATTTTTCTAAGCTTTTGAAAAAATTTTTTGTTAGAAAGTAAAATGTATGCAACAATCATTCCTAGTATAACTACAATTAAAGCGCACAAATACCACACAGCAACATTAGGATATGAAATATAAAATTTAATTTCATTATTTTCTTTTAAATCGTTTATATTTTTAATAAAAACATTATGATAAAGTCCGTTAGCTTCATACATATTTTCAGACTTTAGTGAGTTTGATGGAGTTGTAGTATCATAAATAAAAATAGTTTCATTTAAAATCTTTTCTAAAGCGTTTCTTTTTTCTTGTGAAATATTATTTTGAACACACCAAGAAACAGTAGCCATAGAACAAACAAGTTTAACTTGTTCAGCATTTTCTGCACTCGAAATAGGAAATTTTGTTGAAAATTCTAATTTTTTTATAAAAAATCCTGAAAAATTTTGTTGAATATTATCATTTTTGTCTTCTTCAACACCAAAAAATTCTTTTTGAGCATCTAAATCATCAAAGACTATTGAAAAACCAACTCCATCTATATCTGAATAATAAACACAATTTGAAACATAAACGCCTTCAACAGCCTTTTTTCTATTATTAGATGCTAAAGTGTTTACATAGGTTGAAAGATAAAATTTGTAGGTCAATACATCTGTTTCTGAAAAACCGATGTTCTTAATTTCATTGCTATTCATAGGAAAAACATAAGACAAAGTAATTTTATTGTCATTATCTGTTTGTCTTAAAATTCTTATTGCATTAGTTTCAAAAATTTGAGGATTTATTTGAGTAACACTGCAACCCGAAAGAGAAATGATACAAATTAAAACTAAAAAAAGAGTACAAAGAGATTTTTTCACAATCTATTTATACTCATTTTTTTAATTATATATTCTAATTAAATTTTAGTATATGAATTTATTGCATTGGTTTTTACTTGAGTATATGTGCCGTTAACTTGTATTCTTTCACTATTGTTAGGATAAGAACAACCTTCAACAGTTCCTTGTCCACTTACAACAATTCCAGAAATATAGCCGTCTATTTCTGTGCTGCTTGTTGGATTTAAAATCATATTTCCGTTATTCACACATCTTTGTATTATTGGAGTTGTATCAATTTTAGAATTTGACATAACAATTCCTGCAACTTGCAAATTGCTAGAAGAATTTGTTTCTGTTATTGAAATTGAAAAATATTCACCTACACCTTTTGCTGCTATTGCACAATCTGCAACTGTTTGATAATTGATAAGAGCAATTCCCCCTACAAAGATAGATAATTCATAACCTGCATCTACAAAATTCATATCTGTTTTAAGTTGACAATTTTTTATAGTAGCATTTGCCCCTCTATTTTCACCTACAATTCCACCATAAGCCATGATTGTCAAACCTGATGGAGCTCTTCCAATCAAATTGGTAGAAAACCCTACAAGATTTACATTTTCAATCGTACCTTTGTTTGCAATAACAAGTCCAGCCATTATGCCATGATTCATAGGAAAACTATCAGGACTTTCATCATCAAGCAAATAATTTGCATTAACATCAAGATTTTTTATAGTTCCTGTAACTTTTTCAAAAAGTGAGCTTCCTTGTGTAAAAATCAAATTTGTATGTGGATTTGTGATATACACCATTGTGTCATTATCATTTATAGTAATATTTTCTGACAAAGTTGTTATTCCATTTGAGGTATATTTTATAACACTATTTTTACCCTCATAATCTCCATTGATAATTCCATCAAATTGACCTTTAAACAAAATACCATCTATTTTTTCAATTCCACCATTTGTTAAATCAATATCGCCATTAATTTGAAAATAGAATTGCGTTTCAGAATCAGTTGTTCCCTCGCCATTGCCTAACGTATAAGAATTATAATCTTTTTTCATTCTATATGCGATATTTTTAAATTCTGTAGCATTTGTAATTAAGTATGGTCTATTTTCAGTACCCTCTCCACTTGCAAATAAATTGAAATTTCCTGTATATGTTCTTGCACTAGATTGAATATTGTTTTCATCTAATTTGATTCTTATATTAACTTCTACATTTCCAATCACAGTTGGCTTGAAAACTTTTTCTTTTTGAATATTATAAATCCTTGTTTCGCCGTTTGAATATTTGGCTTCAATAATGAAAATAGGACGTTTTATTTCATCATTTTGAACTTTAAAATTTCTTCCATTTAAATCAATTACAACAAAATCTGAATTTTCTTCTAAAATACTAAAAGTTTCTTCTTCACCAAATTCTTCTAAAACGTTTTCACCTTCTAAACTTTTAACATCTATCCAGCTTTGATTATAATATCTAGTGTATAAATATCTTGAAACTTCAGAATTTGGAACGCTTTTCCCAGATTCAACATCAAAATAGATTTCAGTGATATTAGATTCAACATTTTTAATGTAAATACGTTCCCCTTTTTCCAAATATCCTTCTAAAGAAGAATTTGCACAATTTGAAGCAGAATAGTATGCCGTTCTAGCATTTAAAAGATATCCACTTTCAATTTCTTGAGCTGAAACAGTTTTGTTAAAATGGTAAGCATTAAAATCCCATTCAAATTGACCTTTTGTTTCATCCCAAGTTATTGGTGATTCATTATGCCAATTTTCTCTTGCAAGTTTAAATTCTTCACTTAAATTACTTGTAATTTTTGTACCATTGTCAATTTCAACTTTAAAAGTCATAATAATTTCAGTTTCATCATCAACTATTAGATATTTTATACTTTCACCATCTTCAATCTTAACTGTCACATATTCATTAAAATCTTCAGGATAAATGAAATCTTCAGGTGGAATTGAAGTTAAAATCAACATTTTTGACAATAAGCGCCCATCATTCATGCCAAATTTAATTTCTTCTTCTTGAGTTGAAAGTTTAAGAGTTACTATAATTTTCTCATATTCATCACAACTTTCAAAGAATGAAGATAAATCAAGAGTTTCATATGTAGTTTGTGAATTTATCTTAAAATCTAAAATCGTAGAAAGTTTTTCAACTTCTTTGAGTGCGCTAGCATAAGATTTGATTATGTTTTCTACATTGTTAGTGCCTTGAGTTACATAAACTTTTATGTTGACTTTTCCACTTTCCATGCCTTCATCAATAAATTGAATTGTAAATTTACTTCCAATTTGTTCAAGAATTTCAAAATCACCTTCTATTTCAACATCGTTTTCATCTGTAACAATAAAGTCAAAATAATCTTTGAAATTTGAAGAGTCAACCACCACACCATTTACAGTATAATCCCAAGTAATAAATCCATTTTCAACTCTCAAACTGCCTTCATCAATTTCTTTAAGTCTTGTGATATCTAAAAGTTCTCTTCCATCACTCATGAATACATAAGAATTTGTACTATCAGAATTGTAAATAGGAGAACCATAAGCAAATCCTTCTTTATCAACTAATGTCAAATAATTTCTTCCTCCTGAAGGAGCACTTGGAGAAACATAAAGTGAAAGTGCTTGAACTACAACTCTTAATTTCAATTCATCATAATTTTCAACATTTTCAGGTTTTGTTACTTTAGTAAAATCAAAAGAAGTTTTTGTTGTATAGAATACTTGAGGTTCACAAACATCGGTATTTGAATTAGTATTTCCGTCCCAAGTATCTTTGTATTGATTTACTGTAATTTTATATACAATTTTAGCAGATTCATCTGGAATTTGATTTGTTTCAGTTCTCTTGGTAACAGGATTCCAAACCAAATTACCACCAACAATATCAAGACCACCAGAAATTTCTGGAGCATCAACCATATCAAGCATAGCGCCTTCAATATAACCAACATTATTTTCTTTTTCTGCCGAGCCAACATCACTTCTAACAGCAACGGCAGTTTTATCGTTATCTTCACCACCAAATTTGATTTTTCTTAAATAATAATTTGAAGCAGTTGGAGTATATTCATAAGTGAAGGTTGCGTTAGTACCAAGCATATACATATAGAATTTAGATGCAAGAACTTCAGTACTCTTATATTCAATTCCAATATCGCTATCAGATTCAGATTGAATCATATTTGTTGTTCCAAGTTCATAAGTATTTGGAGTTCCACGAAGACTTGGTGCACGAGTATCGGTAATATGTGCATAATCATCTCTATTGTTTTCAGGGTTTACTGAAACATCATTATACAGCATATAAGAATATACATTTCCACCATCAGTATAAACCTGCTTAATATCTTTTGGTTCATTGCTATCTACATTTGCAGAAGCATCATATTTTAAAAGTCCAAATTCAGTAGAAAGCGTTGGGGCCCAAAGTTTAAATACACTATCTATTTGATAGATTGAACTATCAACATTGATTGTATTGTCACTTAATCTAATATTTCCTTTAACGACAAATTGAATGTAATTGTAATATCCCTCTCCAAGACCTTCTAAACTGAAATATGCTTTTCCAGTAGTCAAGTCAGCAGTAATAGAAACTTCAGTATCACGACTTCTATATTTTTGATAGATTATGCTTGTAGGTCTACGTTCAGTTGGAGTCCAAACAAAAGTTCCATCGACAAGAGAAAGACTTTCATCAAATCCCAAGAAATTTACTGTGAAATATTCTGATTTACTAGACATTGAAACATTTGAACCAACAGCAGCAATCTGCATTTCAAAACTGTTTGTACCAATAATATTTCCATATTGTCCAAGAACAGAATCTCCATTATTAAGATTCAAATAGAACATCAAATGAGAATTTCCATCGCCTCCATCAGCGCCACATTCATAAACAGAAATGTTTTTGGCTTCTGGAATAGTCATATTAGTTCCTTCTTTATCTTTATAAGAAATTAATCTCATTGAATAATTACTTATACCTTTAACAATTTCAAAAGCAAATCTATTTTTACCAATACGCACTACATAACTTTCAGCATAGTTATTTGAATTTGTTATAGCATTATCGTTATATTTATAAATTAAACTCTTTTGGAAAATAACTTTAAATGAATTTAAAGATGCTGATTCTGCAACAATCTTGGCTGATACATCAGGTTGAGTATTGACATAAATCAAATTATCTAAAACATTATCTTCGCCGAGACCGTTTGAGAAAGTCCACCAACCAGAAGTTAAACTATCTTCTCCACCAAGCAAACAATATCTCATAGTGTAGCCACCTGCTTGCAACCTTTCAAAATAATCGTCAAATAAAGTTTGTGCAGAAGCGAGACCTGAGCTAGCCCCTTCCATTTGATTTATAAAATTAGTGATTGTATCTCTTATGACAACTCTATTGTTATCAGGAAGATTGTTTAAAAAGTCTTTTAATTTATCTTTTATTTGAGAGCCTTGGCTTATGTTAAAAATGTTATTTAAAAGAAGATTAGCATTTACATCAAATGTTATAGGATTACCACCTGCGATATTTGTGAATTCAAATCTCATAACCAATTTTTCATCAGCAATATCAGACATTCTGAATGTAAATGGAGCAGTAAAGACAGAGTTATAGACTGCAGTTACAAGTCCTTCAGAAACATCGCCTCCACTTAAAACTCTTGTAATAAAATCACTTTTTTCCCAATCAACAGAAAGGACACCATTTGTAAGTTTTAGATTAGAAGAAATTTGATTTTTTACAATTTCTGCTATCTCATTAGTCTTACTATTCATTACAAAAGAACGTTTAGAAGAAATCACATAGGCATCATCTTTATTTATACCTTGAACAGCAAGTCTATAAATTCCATTTGTTCCTGCATAACGTGAAGCATAGAAGAAACTATATGTTGTTTCATAAGTAATATAATCTTTTGGAGTTGAACCATCAAGAGAAGTTATAAAATAGACTCTATAAGATTTTGAGTTATCAGAATTAGCATTCCAAACTAAATCACCTTTTGATAGTTTAACATTTTTTACGGTTTGAAGTCTTGAAAAAGCATATTCGTTGCCGTCTTTTTCAGCAGTCCACCAATCAGAATAAGAATAGCTATAGCCTTCACCAACTTTACTTCTTGTCATTTTAGAAAATTCAATCTTAAATTCATTTTCTCCAGACAAGTCTTCATTATAAACGTCTAAAGTTTCAAAGAGTTCAGTTATATTGATAGCAAAATAATTTTTGCCACTAGCATCCATATCGCCATAATAATCATTCACTAACGCATCTTTTTTAGAAACAAACAAAACAGCCAATTCTTTTTCTTTAGAAGATATTTTAACATTGAAACCTAATGTAAGAATATTTGGTTGAGCTTCAATATCATTTTCGCCGTTATTTTCAAATAAAGCAAATGTATTTATACCCTCAAATTCTTTGCTTGAATCTAAACTCTCTTTAACAATATTTCCAGTTAAAACTCCACCAAATGACATTTTGAAATCTTCGTAAGGTTTAGAGGCAACACTGATTGCACCAATTTCACTGTCATTTTGTGTAGTGTAAGACCAGAAGTATATAGTTTTTTCTCCGGTTAATTTACTTCCTTGAAGAGTTTCCAAATCTAAGAGCAATTTTGCTAAATTATAGGTAAATGAATTTTCTTCACTATTTTCAAGTTCAAGACGAACAACCTTTCCTGTCAAAATACTGCTCTGTTCATCATTTAAACCATTACTAAGTCCAGCAAGAATAGTATAAGGGCCAACTCCATTCATTAAAAATTCAATACTAGAAGAATTGCTTGCGCCAATTGAAATAGAATTAGCACTATAAGAATATACGAAAGCATTTGAAACAAAAGTTTTAGAAACAATTTCAAATGGAGTTCCATCGTAGTTTAATAATTCTTTTTCTTTAATTTTACCAACATTTATAATTTGAATTCTAAAACTTACAAGTCTTTTATCTTGAACAGTAGGGTCAATTTTCCCTGTAAGATTACTCCATTCTGAATCAGGTAAAGTTGTTTCAGGTTCTGTAGCGACATATTCATACTTATAAAGATAATCACAATCAGGATAATCTTCAGGTGTATTAAAGTTAATTATTCCATATTCATCAACCAACAAGTTTTCGCCTGTTACAACTTGTTTAAGAATTTTTAAATCAAACAAAAATTCAGAACTATCTTTATAAGAAGAACTTTTTGCTACAAGTCCAAATTTTAAATTTATTTCATTTTGAATAAAATCACCAGCGTTTATGTAAGCCAAAAGAGCTTCATAATCTTGTCCAACTATCTCACTCAATTTGAATGATGTTTCGCTTCCAACTTCTTTATTGAAAAGTAGTTGTTTTCTATCACTTTCAACATTATAAACATTTACAGCATAGGTTTCAGTATTTTCATCATTTTTTGTCCAAGTGAAAGTATAGTCATTTTTTTCACGTTGAACTGAAACACCTTCAACCTTGTTTAGTCTAGTTACTGAAACATTAATTGAGAGTTTAACAGAAGGGATATAACCATCTTCAATCGCATAAATAGTTACTGGATATCCAGCAGCATTATTTCCCCAAGAATTAGGTATTTCAAATTTGTAATTATTTTCAGAAGATAATTTTTGTGAAGATGCAATACTGCTTCCATCACTTTGAGGTTCAAAATATTCAACAACATAAATAGTATTTTCACTATTTATTTCTTGAGCATTTTTGATTGTGAAACCACTTGAAGGAGTTTGGTCAATTTGAGCTTCTTCAACAGCTTTTAATACATTAAATCTTTCTTCTCTAAGAGGAATTGATGCAGAAGGTAAGATACAAATTTTATTTCCGTCATCTTTACTAAAACCAAAGAAATTTACGAATCCTGAAACAGCAAGACTGCCACCTTTTGACATTTTCTTTTCAAAGAAGTTTTCTTCTTCATAAAGAATATCATAGTTCCAAGAATCTACATCTTCACTTCTTGATGTGACTAATGTGTAAATTGTTTCATTATTTGCATCAGATTTATAATCAATTTTAAGAACAATTCCACCACTTACACGACCTGAATCTGGAAGCAAGATTTTTAATGTTTGTTCCAAATTGCCCTCATCATTTTCAAATGAAAGTCCTTTTAGATTTCCTGCTCTTAAAATTTCTTGCTCAGCTGTAGCAGATGGCAATTTCTCTGCAGTATCAGACAAAGCTTGAATAATAATGATTCCACTCTTGTTTTCAGTAATTCTAGCAAGAGCTCTTGCATCAAATTCTTCATATTTATAAGTATATATGCCATCTTCTGCCAAAACTCCTTGAAGTGTTACTCTATTTACTTCTTCATCATCTTTAAATCTAATATCAAAGACAGCAGATTCGCCATAATTTCCTTCAAAAGAAATTACAATTCCAGAATTTTGTACTTCATAATATTTTTCTGGTTCAGAAAGTTTGGCTTCGATTGCAGTAATAGTAGGCGTTTTTTGTTTTATAAGTTTTTTAGAATTTACTTTTTCTGGCACATTATCTTGTAAATATATATAATAATTATAATATTCATTACCATTTAAAAGAGCTTGTTTTTCAGCAAAATATATAGTTTCACTTGTGGAATAATATTTATTTTCAAAATGTGCAGCAAGTTGAACTTCAATATCACCTTCTCTTAATCCAGCAATTTCATTTGCTAATGTAGTAAATACGTTAACAAAAGTTTGTCTAGGATTTACATTATTTTTGTATATGATTCCACCACCTATACTGTCTTTAAAAATCAATTCATAAACAAGATTATCAAAATCAACTGGACCATTAACATCTTTAAGAGGACTCCAACTTATTTCAGTAGTTGAAACTTCAATGTTAGTGTTTTCAGGAGCAATAGAACTAATGTTTTTCAAGTTCCAAGTTGTTTCAGGAGAAGAAATATAATAAATATCTGACACTTCATCATACTTTCCTTTCAACCCAAATGTGTATTGCCCTTCACCTTTGATTGTGACTTTTTCATTTTCTTCTAATTCATTGTTATACTTGACAACAACTTTTTCATACTTACCAGCATCGCCTGATAAAATCTGATAAGTCAATTCACCATCATTTAGCCCTATTTTTTGTATTCCACGAAGCATATATATTTTAATTTCATTTGATACTTCTGATTCAAGATAATAAGGATTTTTAACTATCACTTTTATTGAATATTCTTTTTGATATTCACTAAAATATGTTTTATTTATGGTTTGTGAGAATATATCATAATTAAATTGTGAATATTCCACATCATTGCAAAGAATGACATATTTTGTATCAACATTATTTCCGTTACTAGCTTGTACATAATCCCATTTCAAACTAATGAACAAATCATCACTATCTAACCCACTTTCAAAAGAAAGAACACTCTTAGTCATTTTTTCAACAGTCAAAGGTTCTTTTGTGTTGTCTTTTCCAAAAACGATTGCATTAGGAGAAGCAAGAGTAATCACATTTGCATCAACTTGTTCTTTATAAGCAAAGACATTGAAAGAAACATTTTTCATTTGAGAATATGGCGTATAAACACCCTCATATTTTGTTCTTAAAAGCTTGGTTAATTCTTCATAATCAATAGTAACATTTGTGCCTTGGTTTTGTTCTGTAGGGAAATATTTATTTGATAATTCATCTTCGGTAGTTTCTGTTTCTATCAACTGTTCACTTATAATATTTCCTCTTTCTTCATAAGTAACATATATTTTTAAATGTAAAGATTCAAATCTAACACTAATTGTTACAATTTGATTATTTAATGTTGTACCAGTGAAATTTAAAATATAAAATTGAGTATTTGCTTTTTCAGTGTTAGTGAATGACAACTTGCCATCTTTATATTTAAATTCGGTAGGAGCTGTAACACGATTAACAGTATAATTTGTTTCACTACCAAGATAAATCACATCACTATCATCAGGCACAAAGAACTTATCTCTTTCAATTTCTTCTTCTGAAGAACCAACAAGAGTGATTTTTAATGGCATATTCATGCAACCCAAATCTCTAGGGACTAAAATATTTACGCCATTACTACCTGCACTTTCTGAAGAATATACTTGTTCATTTGCAGTGAGTGTAGCAATAATTTGGCTTGCGTTTTCGACAGGTTTAACAAATAAGCTTTCTGTATTTTTATCAAATATAATTCCACTATGTTCTGTATCATTTGGTATAAATTTAATAGTGTCAAATTTGTGAATAGTTAATTGGAATTCATCTGAGTCGGTATAAAGTCTATTATCAGAAGAATTTATTGCTTTCAAAGAAAGAATTGTATCTCCTGCTTTATCAAAAGTATGTTGAAGATTATATTTACCATTTTCTATATCACTATTTGTAAAATTGTATTCAGTTTTAACTTCATTAAATGTTGAACTTAAAATATATTTATCAGCATTCTCAACTTTTTGAATATTTAAAAAATATCCATTTGCTCCCCTATCATTTGCATATTCAGCATTATAGCCTAATTTAATTTCTCCAAATGTAAGCTGTTTAGAAATGTAAAATTTTTCTTGATATGGAGAATTTGCTGAAAGATAAAAATCTGAATTTTCATCATATTTTTGTGCAAAAATTTTAACTAAATAATAGCCAACTCCAAGTTCTGAAAAGTCATAACTATTTACAACAACCTCATCATTTTTTGCAGACGTTCCTTCAGCAGAAGGTAAATCATATTCAGAAGATGTAAGCGTATAAATTTCTATTTTATATTTATCTGCATTCTCTACCACTTCCCAATTAAAAACTTCATTTTCTCTTGGCAAAGGTTCTTCTTGTGTCATTTGGAGAACAGTCATTTCTTTTGTTGCTGATGAGCTTATAGAAAGCAAATCGTCTTCATGCTCTATCTTTTTCTTTGCTACAACTTTGAATGAAAATGCACTTTTTTCAGGTTTCCAATTCTCTATATGCCCTGAAAAAGTATATGATATGTCTGTATCTTCCTCATTTGTTAAACTTACTACTAATTCATCATCACAATAAATTTCATAATCTGTTGCAGAATCTATATTTGAAAAGGTTAACACAGAGTTTCCTTCAACATATTTATGTTCTATTTTTTGTTCATTAGAACGATTCTCAAAATCAGCAAGTTTTGTTGCTATAACTTCTTCGCAAACATCTGATTTTATTAAATAAACACCTTCATTTTCATCAACATTAGCTTGATTAACAGCAGGCAAAACTTCAGCTGACAAAGAATATTGTCCAGCATTTGGAAGTTCTACATCAATTTCCACATTTGTTCTGCCATCTGAAAAACCGTCAACAATGTTCTCTTCTTTATAACCTTCAAATGTTTTTATAATATTGAAATTTGTTTCAGCTATATAATTGTCATTAGATAAAGATAATTTCAAATGAGTATCGTCTTTTTCTCCTGCTCCTTGAATGGATACTTTAGGTAATTTATAGATTTTACCAAACTCTAAATAATTTTGATAAAAAAGTCCTTCACTATAAGCTACAACTTTAACATCATAAAGTCCTGGTTCTATACCAGAAAAATCAGTAGAAATTTCACCATCTGAACCATCGTTTTCAAAGTCCAACTCATTTTGTTCAATTTGACCATTAGATGTGTAACAAACTTTATATCCTTGAGCATTTGAATTTGTTATAATATTAAGTTTTCCTTCTTTTACGCTAACTTCTGGAGCTTCAAGTTTGTAAATAGTTAACGATTGACTTTCGCGAGGATATCTATGATTTTCGTCTTTAGAAATATCAAACACAATAACACTAAGAGTGTGTTCACCAGCAAGCACATCTTCCCTATCAAAGTAATCTGCTAAGTTAATTGAATTTTCTGATATCATTTGTCTTAAATCGCCATCAACTCTTACTTGATATCTTATATTTTCTGGTTCTACATCTAAATCTGAAGGAATTGTCCATGAAAAAGTTCCATTTGATACCCAAGAAAGAGAAGATAAGCCAAGTTCAGGCATATAACCAGCATACAAAATTCCTGTTTCGCTATAATTACTATCATCAAAATCATCAAATCCTAAAGCCTTAACTTGCAGATTATATAAACCTTCTTTAAGTTCATAGAAAACATCTTCACATACTTCCAAAATTTCTTCAGAAGTTTCAACATCTTCCATGTTGTCTTTAGAATAGACTACTCTTTCTCCCTTTATTTCATATCTATTGACAGGTAAAACTTGATTTTTATCATTTACAAAAACCTTATTCCAAGTTAGATAGGTTTTCCCATCATTTTCTTCCACTCTAAGATTTGTAGGAGATGCTAAAGGTTGTTTAACAACTAAATCCATAGTCGCAAGACAATTTTTTTGATATGTAGCATAAACTTTTGATTTTCCTGAATCTAAAGGTGTTATGACTGAACCTTTAAGATAGAAAAGGTCAGGATTTTCCAACTCAAAAGAAATTTCATCAATACCGGCACCAGAAACTTCCAAATATTTTTTTAAATCAAGACTTTTAGGCTCGTTTAAAGAAAAAGAAATTTTAGTTTCCTTAAAACTCGCTTTTACATCTTTGAAATCACAACCGACAAGAATACTGGTCAGAAGAATTGTCAAAATAGACAAAATGGCAATGTTAAACTTTTTCATATCAAACCCCTTAAGAATAATCTTTTGTTAAATTCTAGAGTGTTAGTATTTTGATATAAATATTTTAACACTAAACAAGTAAATTTATCAAATAAAAATCAAAGAAAAATAATAATATATTATTTTAAATAAAATAATACGTAAATAAAAAATATTTAAAATAATTTTCTTAAATTTAAAAAAAATTAAAAAATATAAAAAATAATTAAAAAATTAGTTTTTTAATTAAAAAATTAATTAATTTTTTGTTTTTTTATTATTTTTTTGAGTTTTTGAGATAATTTTCTTTAATTTTTGTTAGACTTTGCTTCTTGTTTTGTAAAATTTGTTTTAATTCATCTTTTATATAGATGTTATCAATTTTATAAATAATATTTTTTAAATCTATAATAGATACTTCCAACATTTCTATATCTGCGAGAAAAATTTGTGAAAAGTTTTTAATATAATCCACATTATAACCTGACAAAAATTTTCTAGAACAAGAGTAATATTTATTATCTCCACCCATTTTTAAAAGTATATTGCTTAAAATCTCACAATTTTTAAGTTCACTTTCATACAAATCTTTTAAACATACACAAATATTTTCATTTAAAAATTTTGCTTGATTATATTGGTAAAAGAATTGCATAAAAGACACAAAACAACCTTTTGCCCCACCATAAAAGTTTTGAATTAAACCTTCGTAATATGAATTGGTTTCGAAAATTTTTTCTTTCATGTGTTTCAATATGCTTTAAAAATTAATTTTGTCAATCCACCTAGGTTTTTTCATAAATTCTTTAAAATCAATAGATTTTATTCCTATATATTCATTTTTTATTAAAAAACAAGCTAATTTTTGTTTGTTTTGTTGAAATTTTTTGTTTATTTCATTTTTCCCATACTTACCATCGCCAATAATAGGGTGACCTAAAAATGCAAGATGAGCCCTAATTTGATGAGTTCGTCCTGTTATAAGTTCAACTTCTAATACACTGCTTTCAGTGGTTGATTTTAAAGTTTTTACTCTAGTTTCAATTTTTACTGCACCTTTTATAGGTTTAGAATAAATTTTAACAAATGATTCATCACTGTTTTTGATAAGATATGCAGTAAATATTTTGTCAACATCGAACTTTCCAACAACTTCTGTAATATAAAATTTATGGATTTTATGATTTTTAATAGCATTTTTTAACAAAGTAGCAGATTTTTCATTCTTTGCAAAATACATAAGTCCTTCAGTATTTCTATCTAACCTATGAACTGCAATCGCATTCTTTAATAAGTTTTCTAGCCCTCTTTCCCCTTCAACCTCAATGCCAGCATATTTATAAATTAGATAAACATCTTCATCTTCATAAATTATTTCATATTTTTTCTCAAGCATATCTTTGCTATAAAAAAATGTAACCTTACTACCAACGTCAACTAAAATGTTTTCTTTAACTGGTTTGTCATCAATCTTAACATCTTTATTCCTTAACATTTTATTTACATCGGCAAAAGAAAATCCAAAATCTTGTAATATTGAATGAATTTTTTTTGATTTTTCTACTATAAACTCTTTTTTTATCATATTATATTATACAAAATCTTGTTTATAAGTGCAAGTAAAAAGGAGAGAATATGGAGTCAATCATCATTGAAGATAGAAAAAAAATAATGCTAAAAGGCGCTACAAAAGTAATTTCTTCCACAAATAATCAAGCCGTAGTTGAAGTTTCAGACTGCAATGTAATAATATCAGGAAATGAAATAGAAGTTACAAAATTAGATTTGGACAACAAAGAGGTGATTTTTAGTGGCAAAATATCATCTATCAAATACACACAAAAGAATGAAAAAACAAATATAATAAAAAGGATATTTAAGTAATGCTATATGAGGCTCTTTCACAGCCAATTATATTTTTATATATGACAATCTCTGGATTTGCTTCTGGCTTTCTCTTTGATGCAAGAGATATCATTTTAAGCAATTTCAAAAAAAAGAAGTTTTTTTATCATTTTTTGACCTTTATTTCAACTTTTTTGACACTTTTTTTGTGTTTTTATTTTAATTTGAAATTTAATTATGGACAATTTAGATTCTTTTCTATATTATCTTTTGCTTTAGCTTTCTCTTTGGAACGTTTTATCATAAAAAATTTTGTTGCAAATTTTGTTATAAAATGCTACAATAAAATGAGGAACAAAAAAATTGGAAGAATCACAAGAAAAGAAAAAAAAAGTTAATAACATTCAAATCATAATCATGATATTATGTTTTATTCTTTTTATTGGAATCCTTGTTCAAATTTGCGTTATGATTGATTTAAAAAACAAAACGATAGAAAGACAACAACAAGAACAAGAACTTCCCAATCCACCTCCTGAAGAAGCTGAAAACTTGAAAATTTATGTAAATGAAATTGAAAGGTATTGTTTAAATTAAAAAATCAATACCTTTTATTATTATATTGTTATATACAAATTGAGAAACAACTCCACTATTAATAAAATTTAAAAGTTCTTCATTTAATAAAAAATTTGCCAGAACAGAAAATAAAAAGAAAATTACACCAAATATCAATAACCCTTGCAAAATCCCTACACAAAATCCCAAAGACCTATTTAAAAAACTAAAATGACAAAATGTTATAATCTTATTTATTATGAATTTAACAAAATATAATATAATCATTAAGCAAAAGAATAGGATTATAAATGATATTATTTTATATACTAAATTTGAAATTGATGGAGATAAAATTTCTCCGGCAGTTAAATTTCCTTCAAAACTAATATTTCCAACCAATTTTAACAAAATCGCAAAAACAAATTCATTTTGTATAAAACTTTGTAATTCTTGAATATTTGAAAAAGTCACAAGTATTTTTGAATCAATTACTTCAGTAAAAAAACTTTCCAAATCAAAGATTTTTTTTAAAAACTCTGTAACAACATCACTAAATTGCCATGATAAATAAATAATTAAAAATGTACCACAGATTGAAAATAATGTTGATATAAAACCTTTTAACCAACCTTTTATTGAAAAAAACAGACAAATTCCCAACAAAATCCAATCCATAATTAAATGTTAGACATATTTAATTTTTTTATAAAAAAAGAGGTGTTACCCTCTTAATATTTTTTCAAGTTCTTTGCACTTTTCTTTATCCATTGGAGGAACATTTTCTAGTCGATATTTGATTCCTAATTGTTTATATTTCTTTATCGCCATATTATGATAAGGCAATAGCTCAATTTTTTCTATGTATTTTAAAGAATTTGCAAATTCTTGAAGTTTTCTAATATTTTCAGGATTATCATTATAATTAGGAACAATTACTTGTCTTAACCACATTTTTTTATGTTTTTTCTGACATTTATCAACAAATTTATAAAAACTATCTATTTTTTGTCCTACTAAATCTTTATATTTGTTTTCATCAAGTTCTTTTACATCTAATAAAATTAAATCTGTGTAATCTAAAAGTTCATCACTTGTTTCTCCAAACCCACTTGTATCTAAACAAGTATGAATTCCATTTTCTTTACATAATTTAAAGACTTCTGTAACAAATGGAGCTTGTGAAAGAGGTTCTCCTCCTGAAATCGTTACCCCTCCTTCTTCACCAAAATAAGGTTTGTAATTTTTTATTTTATCAACTAGTTGTTCTGGCGTCATTTGAATTTTCTTTTTATTAAAATCCCACATTTCAGGGTTATGACAATATGCACACCTAAGTGGACACCCCTGCAAAAAAACAACAAATCTTACTCCTGGGCCATCTACAAGCCCCATACTTTCAAAACTATCAATATTTCCTATCATATTTTATTCTCTAAACTTGCAATAGCTTGATAATTTGCTTTTCTATCTGCTGCCCAAACTGCTTCTTCAACTTGTCTGTTATGCATTTCTGAAATATTATACCTTATTTGAATGTAAGCTTTATTTTTAGGTGATAAACTATAAACATCTTCTTCAGAAACCTTTAATCCTGATAAATCATCAAATTTAAATGTCCTTCTATTCTTGTCTTTATTAAGTATATAATCAGAAATAGAATTCTTCCTGTTTTCTGAATTCATACTTGTATAAATGTAATATTGTTGATTTTCAATATCTCCAAATTTAAATTCTGATAAAGGTATATCAAACTTTCTGTCTTGTTTTTCATCGTTATACATATTAAATAAATCAGCTTCTGGGTCGCATACAAAAAGTTCTGTTTTAAAAGAATTTCTCATAATAACTTCGCCATTTTCATCATAAACCAATTCTTTATTGTTGTTATATAGAGGTTTTGAATATTTGATTATTTTTGGATAAACAAAGACACAATGTTCACCACCATCTTCGCCACCTTTACAAGTCATCATAACGCCATGATATTGAGTCATAAGATATGCTACAAAATCTACGCTTATTCCAGATATAAATCCTTCATTTATAAGTTGATATTCTTTCATTCTACAAAAAACATGAACATTTTTTGTGATATCCCTTTTAAGTCTTTCATTTAAGTTTTCTACGTCAAATCTTAAATAATTTAATAAATTGTCATATTCTTCTAAATTTAAAAATCTTTTTATCATTATTTTTCTCCTAACTTTAATATTTATCTTGATGTATGAAATGTTCTAGAAATAACTTCTTCTTGATGAGCTCTTGAAAGTCTATTGAAATTCACAGCGTAACCTGAAACTCTTATAGTTAAATTTGGATACTTCCATGGATTATTCATTGCATCAATTAAAAGTTCTCTGTTTAATACATTTACATTTAAATGTTGTGCGTTTTGTAAAAAGTAACCATCTAGAATGTTTACTAGATTTTCAACTCTTTCTTTTTCACTATGCCCCAACGTATCAGGGACTATTGAAAATGTATTCGATATTCCATCTTGGCAACAATCACAATAAGGTATTTTTGCTACAGAATTTAAAGATGCTAAAGCTCCACAATTATCTCTTTCATGCATTGGATTTGCACCTGGGGCAAATGGTTCTCCTGAAGCTCTACCATCAGGAGTTGCTCCCGTTTTCTTTCCATACATTACATTTGAAGTAATAGTCAATAAAGAAAGTGTATGTTTAGCTCCTCTATATAATTTATGTTTCTTTAAACAACTATAAAAATATTTAACTAGTTCAACACCTAATTTATCAACTCTATCATCATCATTTCCAAATTTAGGAAATTCACCTTCAACTTTAAAGTCAACTATAATACCATTATCATTTCTTATAGGCATAACTTTAGCATATTTTATAGCACTTAAGCTATCAGTAACAACAGAAAAACCAGCTGCTCCAAAGGCCATCAATCTTTCAACATTTGTATCATGTAAAGCCATTTGTTCTCTTTCATAAGCATATTTATCATGCATATAATGTATGATATTCATCGCATCTACATAAGTTTTGGCTACTTTTTCTAAAGTTTTCTTATAATCTTTCCAAACCCTATCAAATGTCAATATTTTTTCATTATTCTTTGTCAAGCCTTCAACTACTAAATTGCCAGACTTTTCATCTACGCCACCATTCATAGAGTATAGCAAAGATTTTGCAAGATTACATCTAGCACCAAAGAATTGCATTTGTCTTCCAATTTTCATTGCAGAAACACAGCAGGCAATGGCATAATCATTGCCATAAATATTTCTCATAACATCATCGCCCTCATATTGAATAGCGTCAGTTAAGATTGAAATCTTGGCACAATATTTTTTGAAATTGATTGGTAATTTTTCTGACCATAAAATTGTTAAATTAGGTTCAGGTGAAGGATTTAAATTTATCAAAGAGTGCAAATATCTAAATGAATTTTTAGTTACTAAACTCTTTTTATCATCAGCCATACCTGCAACACTTTCTGTAACCCAAGTTGGGTCTCCAGCAAAAATTTCATCATAGTCAGGAGTTCTTAAATGACGAACCAAACGCAATTTTATGATAAATTGGTCAACTAACTCTTGAGCTTCCTCTTCAGTTAAAATCCCCAATTTCATATCTCTTTCAATATATATATCTAAGAATGTAGAGGTTCTTCCCAAACTCATTGCTGCACCATTATTTTCTTTCACTGATGCTAAATAGCCAAAATATAACCATTGGAATGCTTCTTTTGCATTTTTTGCTGGAAGAGATATATCGTAACCGTAAGATAAGGCCATTTCTTTTACTTCACCTAATGCCTTGATTTGTTCAGAAATTTCTTCACGATGACGTATATTTTCTTCACTTGAAACATCTATTTTGTTCCAATCGTTCTTTTTTTGTTCAATTAAATAGTCAATTCCATATAAAGCAACTCTACGATAATCACCAATTATTCTACCACGTCCATAAGCATCAGGCAAACCGGTAAGAAGTCCGGCAGACCTTGCTCTTCGAATTTCAGGTGTATAAACATCAAAAACACCGTCATTATGTGTTTTACGATATTCATAAAAATGTTTTTTTATTTCTGGATTTAACTCTTTTCCATAAGCAGCAAGAGCTTTCTCAGCCATTCTTGTTCCACCATAAAGGTTAACGATTCTCTTAAGTGGTTTATCAGTTTGAAGTCCTACAATGACTTCATTTGCTTTATCAATATAGCCAGGTTTAAAATTATTAATACCTGAAACATTATCTGTATCTACATCTAAAAGTCCATTTTTTCTCTCTTTTTCTAAGAGAGTTTCACATTTTGACCAAACTTTTTTTGTCTTATCAGATATTCCAACCAAGAAGCTATCGTTCCCTTTATATTCTTTATAATTTGAAAGGATAAAATCTGAAACGTCTATTTCCTCTTTCCATTTTTTACCCTTAAAACCTTTCCAATATTCACTACTCTCCATTACATTATCTCCTTACAAATCAATGGTATTAAACCATTTTAATGTGCTATGATATATTTTATTATAACTTTAAATTCATGTCAAATATTTTCAAAAAAATAATAAATAAAAAATGTGGTAAACCCACATTTTTAGTCATTTTTAGTATTTTCCATTTCGTTTTTGATTTCCAAATTTTCAACACTGTTTTCTGCTTGAATTTCATTCTCTTTATTAGATAAGGAAAGGTCTGTTTTTAAGTTTGTCAAATAATCTGAAAACTCTTGCATATTTTCTTCCAAATCAACAAATAAGCATCGACCATTATATTTCCCATTCATTCCACGAACAATACTGATGCCTTGATAAGTTGGTTCGACTTTAAAAACAAGTTCGTCAAAAGGTAGTCCATTAACTTCAAAAATGCTATCAAATTTAAGAGTAACAAATGTGCCATTTTGTATATCTTCATGATACATATCATCAAAAACAACTCCCAATGCTGGTACTGTTCGTGAATTTTCAAAAAGTTTGCTAACCTCTTCCTGCAAATTTGACTGTTGCTCTTGAGTTAATTCGATTTGGTGACCGTCTAAAATCAATCCAGATTGGCTTACATAAGGTAAAACATCATAAGTTTCAAAAAAAGACATTATCATAAGTGGTATCCCCATAAAAAAGAATAAAAATTTCATAAAAACTCCTTTTTTTTATTGTGAGATTTTATTTTATTTTTATTCAATTTCTCCTTTATTTTTTATTTAATCTTCTTCAAATTGACTATTATAAAGTTCTGCATAAAAACCACCTTTTTCAAGTAGCTCTTTATGATTTCCACTTTCAATTATATCGCCATCTTTAAGAACTAGAATTAAGTCTGCATTTTTTATAGTGGATAATCTATGTGCAATAATAAAAGATGTTCTTCCTTCCATTACTTTATCCATAGCATTTTGTAAAAGAATTTCTGTTCTCGTATCTACTGAACTTGTTGCCTCGTCTAAAATCATCATAGGGCGATTTTCTATCATTGTTCTTGCAATAGTCAATAACTGCTTTTGTCCGGAAGATAAATTAACAGCATCATCAATAATAGTATCATAACCTTTTGAAAGTGTTTGAATAAAATGGTCAATTCCAACTTTTTTACAAGCATCAACAATTTCTTCATCAGTTACATCGTCTTTATTGTATCTTAAATTTTCCTTTATTGTCCCTTCAAATAACCATGTATCTTGCAAAACCATTCCAAATAATGAATGGACATTTTCTCTTTTCAAATCTTTTATTGACACACCATCAATCTTTATATCTCCTGAGTTTACCTCATAAAACCTCATAAGGAGATTTACTAATGTAGTTTTGCCAGCACCAGTTGGGCCGACAATCGCAACTTTTTCTCCAGCATTGATATGTGCAGAGAAATTTTTTATAATGATTTTTTCTGGTTTATAACCAAATACCACATTTTCAAAATCTACATTACCTTTAACATTTTCAAAAACAAGATGTTTATCGTCTTCATTTGCCAATTCTTTTTCTTCTAAGAATTCAAAAACTCTACCGGCAGCAGCAGAAGTAGATTGAAGTCTAGTAAGCGCTTGAGCAATTTGAGAAAGTGGATTAGAAAAAATTCTAACATAAATCATAAAAGCTGTAATGACACCAATATAAGCAATTCCTCTTTGACTTGCAAGAATAGCGCCAACAATACAAACAGCAACATAGCCAAAGTTACCAACAAATCCCATAACAGGCATCATAACTCCACCAATAAATTGAGATTTCCAGCCACTTGTAAAAAGTTTTTTATTAATTCTATTAAAATCTTTGGACATTTTATCTTTAGCATTAAAAAGTTGAACTACATTATGCCCAGAATAGTTTTCTTCAACATGAGAGTTTAATTCTCCAAGATTTTTTTGATTTTGAGTGAAATATTTTTGTGCTCTTGTAAGGAAAATAAGAGAAAAAGAAAACCCTAAAATAGTTGTTCCAATAACCGTCAAAGCGATAATCCATTCAGTAACAAACATCATTATTAAAACGCCTATAAACAAAATAACGTTAGAGAAAAGAGTTCCAATACTTTCATTTAAACTTTGCCCTATCATATCAACATCATTTGTAACACGACTTAATATATCCCCATACATATGAGAATCAAAATAATTAAGAGGTAAGTTGTTGATTTTTACAGCAATATTTCTTCTAAACATTTTAACAACTTTCTGAGTGCTAGTTGTCATAATAAATTGTTGCCAATAGGATAATATTGCACCTAATAAATATATAATAAGTAAAAATAGTGCGATACTTGTAAAGGCTTCTAAATCAATTCCACCTGTCTGTAATCCTTCGATAATGATTGTAGTTAAATCTTTAATTTTATTTGGACCTATAATTTGAAAAACAACTGCTATTGCTCCCAAAATTATTGATATGCCAAGCCAAATCCATTGAGATTTACAAAATTTAACAAGCTTTATCATAGGTTCTTTAAATGAACCTTTTAAGTTACTTTTTTTACGTTTCATATCACAATTCCTCCTTAGAAAGTTGTGATAAGGCAATTTCTTTGTAAACCGGACAAGTTTTTAAAAGTTCATCATGTTTACCTATTCCAACCATATTTCCATTATCAAGAACAATTATCTTATCTGCATCTTTTATTGTTCCAATTCTTTGAGCAACAATAAATTTTGTAACATTGGACGTATGTTTTTTTAATGCAGAACGAAGTTTTCTATCAGTTTTATAATCTAATGCAGAGAAGCTGTCATCAAATATAAAAATTTTAGGATTTCTCGCTATTGCCCTGGCTATAGAAAGTCTTTGTTTTTGTCCACCAGAAACATTTGTTCCACCTTCTGCTATTTCACTTTCTAAACCTTTTCCCATTCTTGAAACAAAATTTGATGCTTGAGCAACAGAAATTGAATGTTTTATCATTTCTTCATCTGCATCATTATCGCCAAAATTAACATTGCTTGAAACTGTACCTCTAAACAAGACTCCACGTTGTGGCACATAACCTATCATTTTGTTTAAGTTTTCTATTTTATAATCTTTAACATCAACTCCATCAATTTTAATGCTTCCCTCAGTTGTATCATATAACCTTGGAATTAAATTGATAAGAGTACTTTTTCCACTACCTGTTGAACCTATAAACGCAATAGTTTCCCCTTCATTAGCTTCAAAAGAAATGTCTTTTAAAACGTATTCTTCAGCATCTGGATATTTGAATGAAACATTTTCAAACACAACACTTGGTAATTTTTCATTTTTATTTTCTGCTGCTTCAATATTTCCTGAAACAATAGAATTTTTACTATCTAAAACTTCATTTATTCTTTTAGCTGAAACAAGAGCTCTAGGCATTAAAATGAAAATCATTATCAACAACATAAATGCCATAACCACTTGCATTGCATAAGAAGTAAAAACAATCAAATTGGCGAATCCGACTTCATAATCTTTAACAATATAAGCACCAATCCAATAAATAGCCAAATTTAAACCACTCATCAAAAGTGTCATACCGGGGCTCATAATTCCCATAACTCTATTTGCAAAAAGGTTATTTTTTGTTAATTCATCGTTACATTTTTCAAATTTTTCATTTTGGTAATCTTCTGCATTTGCAGCACGAATAACTCTTATACCTGTTAAATTTTCTCTAGTTACTCTATTAATATTATCAGTAAGAGTTTGAATTTTTTTGAATTTAGGAAGAGCAAAGATAACAATAATTGAAATCATTAAAAGCAAAATTCCAATAGTTACCCCAGTAGCAACCGACCATTCCCAACTCTTATTTAAAATTTTTGTTACGGCCCAAATTGCTAGAACCGGAGCTTTTAAAAGTGATTGAAGCCCCATTGAAATAAAGAATTGAACTTGAGTAACATCATTAGTAGTTCTTGTAATTAAACTTGCAGTTGAGAATTGATTTATTTCAGTTAGTGAGAAATTTTGTATCTTATTATAAACTTTTTTTCTTAAATTATATCCAAATCTTGATGCAATATTGGCTGTAAAAAATCCTACAATGATAGCACTTGCTAAACTTCCCAAAGCACACGCTAGCATATAGCCACCATTTTCTAAAATTACAGGAATTCTTACTTCCCAAATTTCCCCATATTTCAAGCCTTCAAGAGGTCTCCCCAACTCATTAGTTATAACCATCATATAATCTGGCGTAGATAAATCAAGCCAAACTTGTAAAACAACAAGACCAGCTACAATTAAAATAAAAATAATGTCAATCATTTTTAAATTTTTAATCAACTTAAACACAAAATCACCCCATGAAGAAAAAACAACCAAGTTGTTAATGAATATAATAACATAACCTATGTTGACTAGTCAACAAATATTATATCTTTTATAAAATTATTCGAGAGTCCATTTTAAAACGGGATAACTACTTGTTCCTTTAATAAACCAAATGTTCTCATCAAAGCCTAATGATTGGCTATATCTTTCATCGGTTAAAACTAAACAAGAACCATCACCTAAAGAATAGTTCAATTTATCGCCTATAATATCTATGTTAGAAAAACAATTTTTGACAGCTCCCCCGAATTGTCCAAAAAGACCACCTTTTTTTAAATTGTCACCTAAAATATTAACTACAGCAAAACTATACCTAATTTCATCATTAAAATTGGTATTTCTAAATCTGCCATAGAGTCCACCTACAAATCCTTCTGTCCCGGTCAAATCTGCTGTTGTGATAGAGCCCATTAAACTGTTATTAAAACTTGCAGTTTGGCCGTCTCCAATAAGTCCTCCTATATATATATGTTCAGCATTACCTGATATTCTTAAATTAACGCTTAAAGAATTTTCAGAAATAGAAGCACTCACTCTGTCAATCTTTCCAATGAGTCCACCTACATTTAAGTTTTTAACCCCATTAGATGTAATATTAATATTGCCTAATTTTGTATTATGCGTAATTATGGCGTTAGATTTTCCAGAAACAACAATCCCTGCAAATCCACCAACTGTTAAATTTTCTGAACTTGAATTAACTGATATAACAAGATTATTTTGGCAATAATCAATTTTACCACCATTATTTACACCTACTATACCACCAATAACGCTATCAATATTAGTTTCAAAACTCAAATTGCCATAAACCTTACAATTAGAGATATTTCCCAAATTTATTCTTGCAACTCCACCAAATGTTTGGCAATCACTAATTACTTTTCCATCTTCATAATATAAGTCTAGATTTTTAATTGTTCCATGATTACTGAGGATAAATCCACCTTTAGCCATAGAAATGTTTGTAATTTTATGCCCATTTCCATCTAAAGTTCCATGGAAAGTTATATTTGATATATTCCCATTCGTAAAATCAATATCATCTTCAAGAACCATATTTGAATAATAAGCATTATTCATAAATAATTGAAGTTCATTTCCTGTTAAAATTGAAATTGACATTGGTGCGAAATAAAACCCATACGCAAATAAAACTAAATTTATAATACCTATACCGAATAAAGATAAATTAGCTATCTTCCATTTGATATTTATTTTCTTCTTTTTTAGAAAATAAAATATTGCATTGGCAATTCCAAGAAAAACTGAAACAATCATTGCTCCAATAATAAAATTTTGATTGAAATATAAATAAACTTCTTTTGGAAGAATAATAACTAGAAATAACAAAAGCGTTATGAATAAACTAGGGAAAAATTCCAAGAATCCACATAAAAATCTTCTTAAAAATTTATCATTTTTGATATTTTTAATTTGTTTATCATATTGTTTCTTTTCTAAATCATTTGAAGCTTGAACGCCTTTTAACCCGTCATTTCTAGACATCAAAGTAGTGACATTAATAGATGTATCAAGAGTTAAATCTAATGATTTCAATCTGTCATAGACATTTTGAATAGCAGTCTTAAACTCTTCATAATTTTTACTATTTGAAAGTTTTTCAATGCTTTTTTCAAATGGTTTAAGTTGTAAGCGATAATAATTTACACCCATCAAAGTATCTTTAGGGTTTTCTTTTTCCATTTCATTCAAAATCTTTTCATTTCTTTCTAAAAATTCTTTGATTTTTTGAACTGAAGATTTTTGGTCTAAAAAATCAGGTGCAAAAGCAGTTCTTTCACCTTTATATAAATTATTCTTGCTTAAAACTTCAGCAAATTTTTCAATTTGCCCTTCTTTTGCCAAAGAAATTAAAGTTTCCCATTCTGGCATTTTAGAAAAATCAACTGATGAAGATACAACTTCACTATCAGAAATGCAATGTGCCTTAATTTTAAGCAAAATCCAATATAATTCTGCATTATCTTTATTTTTAGAAAGTGCAATAGAAATATATTTTTCTGCTTGTTTAAAAAATTTCATTTCCTGAAATTTTATTGCTATTTTTTTTGCTAAATCTGCTAATCTAGTTTCATCTGCAACATATGCCAAATAAAAATCAAGTTGATTTTCAGCAGCTTCTAAATCCATAAAAGAAACAGGCAAAACCATATCAACTATTTGATTGACAAAATTTGCTCTTGCATCATCATTTAAGTATTTGAATGTATTTTCAAGTTCTTCTTTATTTCTGTAAGTTAAAATATCATTAGGGCTTTTAAAATGTTGGATTAACATAGATAAATTGCTTTGTTCATGCCCTTGGTCTAATTCTAAAATTTTGTCATAATATTTTTGATTATCACTCTTTTGAGCAAGAGCATAATAGAAATTAATAAACCTATCAACATCATTTTTATTAAAACATTTCTGAACAATATCAATCAATTCTTCGTCCATGGTTTCTATAGCCATTAATTCAGCGTGTTTAATAAAATTTTCTCTGTTTGGAGTATTATATTGTGCCAAATAAAGAGTATATTCCTCATAATATTCTTCCATATTGAGATTAATAATTAAATTTTCCCAATTATCAACAAATTTTTCGGCAAAATCTTTAGAAGCATATCTCAAAATTCTATCTATTCTTGTTTTATCTTTGTAATTTGCAATATTTGCACAAAATTCTTCTTCTGTTTTAATATTTTTAGAAATTAATAAATCAGCGAACAAAAGTTCACTGTTATATTCATCTTTTTCTAATTCTGTTTTTAAAAGATTTTCTGCAGTAGTAAAATCTCCATTTTTTATTAATAAATAAATCCACTTTATCTTATTTTCATCACTTAAAGATATATTTTCAACTTTGTAATGTCCCAAATCAGTAGGGTCAACACTTTCTAAGTTTACATATTCTTTTTTTTGTGGTTTTTCTTTATTTAACTTAACTACATCAATCTTGGCAACTTCTTTTATTGATTTTGAAATTTCTTCATTTACAGTCTTATCTAAGTCTTCTAAAAATGTATCACTTTTATATTCAAGAACATTTTTAAACTTAGCCAAATCTTTTGGTAAATCTTTTGTTGTAAAACCATCATCTAAAATAATAATAACACTGCTTTTTGTTTTTTTATGTAAATTAATGAAATAATTATATCTATCATACAAATGTTTAAAATCAGAAAAATTTTTTCCACTCACAAACAAAACAAAAACTTTACAAGTTAAAAGTGCCCTAAAAATTCTTGGCTCTAACTCTTTGTGATTTTTGTCTGGTAAAGCATAAACTGAGTTGTTTTTTTGTAATAGTTCATTTATTTCTGTATGTAAATCTTCTTCAATATTTTCAGTAATTGTGCAAAAAATTATATCATAATTTTCATTTTTACAAACATCTTCATAACTTTTATAACATTTTTCTATTCTTTTAGCTTGTTCTGTGTATGTTTTTATTGTATCTTCAGGTGCAAGTTGTATCGCTTTTTTATAATTTTCATCATCTAGTATTGAATTAATAGATTCTCCAAAAAAACGAGGGAAACGATTTGTCCCCTTTTTATTGTTATATAAAATTATTTTATTAGTTGCAAGAGATTTACCAAAATAAGCTTCAAAAGACATAGGATAAAGAGAAATTATCCTATCAAATTCTTCAACTGCTTCTTCAAACCTAGTTGCACGCAAAATATCATTTGCACCAACAACTAAAACTTCTTCTTCTTTTGATGCGTGTTCATCTACATAGAGAGTACCACAGAACTCACATTTTACCATGTTCTGCCCAACTACCCTATATTTTTTACCTCCACAATTACTACAAACACGCTCTCTCATACAAATCCTTATTTTTTATTTTTATTCTTTATCATACTTCCTAATTCTGCATTATAATTTTCAAAAGCTTGTATTTCTTTTTGTGTTACACTTGGTGGGAATATTTTTAACACCCTATCAAAGTCATCATTAGAAACAAGCACAATTTTATCTGTCGCAATAGATTGTAAAAGTGGTTCATCTTTAGCCCTATCACAAAGTTCTTCAATATCAGCTCCACTATATCCTTCAGTTTGCTTAACAATTTTTTCAATATTGAAATCTTTTACAACAGGAACTCCTTTCATGTTTTTCTCGAGCATAAATCGTCTTGCATCAGCATCTGGTAAAGGTAAATATATTTTTTGCGAAAATCTTCCTGAACGCATTGCTGCGCTGTCAATATCCCAAGGTCTATTTGTCGCACCTAAAAGAAGTAAGTTTGGATTTTTACCAGCAAAACCGTCAATTTGTTGTAAAAATTCATTTACACGTTTATCATTATGAGTATCAACTCCACGACGCCCAATCAAACTATCCATTTCATCAATAAAAATTATTGCTCTATCTTGTTTGTTTGCAGCTTGAAATAATGAATTTATGTTTTTTTCACTATCTCCAACCCATTTACTGACAATATCAGAGCCTTTTACTGCATAAAATTTTGCACCAACTTCGTTTGCTATCGCTTTTGCAATCATTGTTTTACCTGTACCTGGAGGGCCATAAAGCAAAACTCCTCCTCCTGTTTTTTTGCCATACAATTTGTATTTTTCAGGATATTTAACAGGATTAATCATTTTTATTGTAATAGCTTTTTTAACATCTTCAAGACCAGCAACATCACTAAATTTGATATCAGGTATTTTGGCACTTTCCCATTTCTTTAAGTCTTCATCTTCTTCTGTATTAGAATTGTTATCTTTCTTAACTGATGAAACTTGAGGTCTTTTATTGATATTGTCAGAAAGTTCAATAAGTCTTCTTGCCCTTTCCATTCTAGCTTCTTTCAATTTGCCTTGACTCTGTTTTGCAATTTTCATCATTGTTTCACTTGCAAGCAAAAAATTACGTTTTGCAAGCGCAATATTGCCTTTTTCTTTAGCTTCTCGACCTTTTTTCATATAAAGTTCAAAAGTGTCAGAAAGCACATTTATATTCTCTTCCATCTGAACTCCTATTTATCAGAATCCTCAATTTTTTTACGTAGTGCTTCCATTTCTTTATCTATATTTTCAGTTGAAAGTTCATCTTGGCTTGCTTGTTCCATTATGAATTTTTCAAAATCTTCATCACTCATTTCTTTTCCACTCTTGTCTTTACCTGCATTGTAAAATGTTTCTTGGCTCATTTCCATAAAATTATCCATTTGGTCAGTTTGAGTTTCAACAGCAACCATAGCTTGTTCAAATTGAGCTTGAATTTTTGCAAATTCTTTTGCATCAGCAAGTTTTGACATCTCTTTTGAAATATCACTCATACCTTTCAAAAATTCAGAAGTCATCATTGTAACATCTTTCATTTGTGCTGTAATTTCAAAATTTAACAACATTTCTTGTGCTCTTTTTTGTTGTTGAACTGTCATTTTATAACCTGATAATGCCAAGTTATATTGTGCTTCCAAATCTTTTTGTTTAGCTTTTTTAGCTGCTTCGACAAATACTCTTTTTTGTTCTTCTAATTTGTTGATTTGCTTGTTCATTGTGTTAATTGTTCTTTTAATTAACATCTTTTTTTCAATTTCTTTTTGTTGTTTTGATTTAAAAAGTGCCATATTTTTATTCCTCCATTTTCATTTTTTTCTTTTTTATAGGCTCTTGCTTTTCTTCAGCAAGGTCTTTTTCTTCACTTAATGCTGCTTCCTGTTCAAACATTGTTAATATATCTTCTTCTGATTTTCCAACGCCATAAATTGTATCATTTACATCATACGCTGCTTGTACTTCTGTAAAAAGTTCATCTGCACTTGTTAAAACATCTTCAGAAGCAGTTCTTGTTACAAGGGCTTTATTTAAAAACTTTGCCAATCTTTTTTGGTCTTGTAACAATTCAGAAAGAGGTACTTTTGTTTGAGTTTTAAAAAAATTATTACTGTCATAAGCATCTTTTAATCTATTCATTAATCGAATATTATAAAGGAGATACATTCCTCGTTCCATACAAACTTTTTTCTCTTCATTTATATTTGATATCTTTTTCGCATAAAAAAGTTGTAATTCTCTATTTTTTTCTTTCTTGCCTTTTTCAAGTAACGCATCTATTTCTTTTATTTTTTGAAGGACCTCAGCTTCAACAGTACGTTCTTGTCTTTCAAGCTCACAAATAGAATTGACTAAGTCTTCCCTTTTAAGATTTTTAAATTTATTCCTACTAAATAACCACATTTATTTTCTCCTTTTTAATAATTATCTCCCTCATTTATCTTATAAATGCGTTCAAGTAAACTCATATATTTATTTTTTAAACCTTCGTCAGCATTATTAAGAGCTTGTTCACATTCTGGCAAGTGTATTGCACTTTTATACTTGATAGGATTAGAGAACAATTCATCTTCATTTGATAATGAAAATTTAACTAACATTAACCCCCAATAGGCATCTGCACACTTGTTATCATATTGAAGAGTAAGTAAAAAATTCATTTTTGCCTGTTCAAAACATTCATCACTTAAATTCAAATAACCTAAATTTAATTCTCTCTGAGCCTTCTCGCTAATTTGTTTATCAAGATTAGAAGAAATTTGATAAGTTCTTTTCATCAGTTTTGTTCTTCCTTCTTTCTTTGAACTATGTAAGCCTCAACTTCTTCCAAAAGTCTAAAACAAGTTTCCTGAGTGTTGTCTTTTGCAACCATAATTTTTAGGTCATCAAGTTTATTGGCAATTTTGCTGTCAATGATTAAAACTTTATCATTTGTTGTTGGATTAAAAAATCTTATGTTATCTTTAACCTCAACAAGTCTTCGGCAAAGTACATCATTACCATTTGCATAAACAATAATGCTTTCAACATTAGAAACCATGTTTTCGATAGATTTTTTATTCTTTAAAATCCCTCTACTTCCACCCTTAGCCTCATCATTAGGTTTTTTAACATATTCCTTAACAATATAAAAAACTGCAAAACCTATAATTGCTAAAATAACTATAATATAAAGTGCAATCATATTTTACCTCCTTAAAGTTTTTCACCACAATTACAGCAGAACAAAGAATTTTGTTGATTTTCTTTTCCACATTTAGGACAAATTTTTTCTTCGTTAACACTTTTTCCACAATAAGCACAAAATTTAGCATTTTCTGAAAGAGGTTTTCCACACCCTTTACAAACTTTTTGTTTTTCAGTCTTTGCCCTATATGAATTTCCCAATCTTGCTAAATCTTCATCATCAATAATAATATTTGCTATATTAAAAGAAAAAACAGCAATTCCGTATTCACTCATTAATTTGTGTGAAAGAGATGTTAATACTTTTTGTGACATTTCTTTTTTATTAACTGCAATTTGATTAAATGGAATTTTATTTGTTTTAACATAATCCACAATTACAGTTTCAACAACAGACACTACATTTGACATCAGCCTATCTTGTAATGCTATAGAAGTTAAATCTTCAGCAACTCCAACAAGATAAAGGTAACATTTTCTAGGGTCACCAACTTGTACTTCAAAATCACCCGAAAGCCCAAGTTTATAATTTTCTTGTATGGTTTCATCGTACATAAGAAGCTTAGAAGCAGTTCCCCACAAAAGTTTTAATTTGGCAGTTTTAGACATAAAAAGGATTTCTATAGCGCTATCAATTTCTGTTTTAAAATCAATAAAATTACTGAGCATATACTTTCCAGAAGAAAGGGTTTGAAGCATTTGTCCGTCTTTAATCAATATGGCATTATGTGTCTCAGGTACAATTAATGTCATTTTAGGATTTAATGTTTCAAGCACATAGCGCGTCAATAATTTATCATTGCTACCATTAAATTTAATTACATTTTGTTCCATAAAGGCTATTATTCTCCACTAAAATAATAACAAAAAAAAGACAAAAAGTCAAAGAATATTATTATAAAACAATTTAAAAAACCTTTATTTTTTGCCAAATAAAGTAAATAAACACCTAAAAATGAAATTTATATGAATTATAAACAAAAATCTCCTTTTAATGATAAAAAATAAAAACTCACTTTCGTGAGTTTTTTTAATTTAAATCTTCAATAACTTTTCCTATTTCAACCTTAAATTCTCCGTCTTTATAATTTATTTTTCTTGCACCTGCAACACCTTTAAGGTCACTCTCTACTTTCCTAATAAAATCACAATTCTTTGAAGATATTGTAATGTCTTCAATTTCTGTTTTTAAAGATAGTTTATTCTCTGACTTAAATTGTCTAACACAAGAAACGATATCAAGCACCTCTTCGCCTTTTGATAAAATTTCTTTATCAAATTTTTCTCCTAAATTCAAATAACCAGATATATGAATTGATGCCTTATTTTCTTTTTGAGCATAATAACTTTGATAAATTTCTTCTGTTATATGTGGCATAAATGGAGCAAACATTTTGAGCATTCCTAAAAGTACATAATAACAAGTATATTTCGCACTTTCACATTCACGTTCACCAAAGACATCTGGATTGTATAATCTTCTCTTAACAAGTTCAACATAATTATCACAAAAATCCCAGAAAAATTTTTCAACTTCATTCAATGCTAAGCTAATTTCATACTTATCTAAATATTTAATAAAATTTAGGTAAAGATTTTTATATTTTTCCAAAAGCCATAAATCCATTGTTTCAAGTTTAATTTCTTTAGGAGTATAGTCCTCAAGGAAAGATAAAACAAACTTGCTTGCATTCCAAAGTTTATTTACAAATTTTCTTCCATTATCAAATTCAACCAAAGAAAAAGCTGTATCTTTTCCTAAAGTTAAATTATTTGCCCAATATCTTGTTACATCGGCACTATAGGTTTTAATAATATCTTGTGGTGAATTTATATTATTTGCTTTTGATTTTGCAAGTTTACTTCCATCAGAAGATGTAATATAACCAGAAATCATTAAATCTGTCCATGGCAACTTTTTAAAGTGGTATAAACTTTTTGTAATAGTGTAAAAATCCCAAACTCTGATGTTATCGTGTGCATTTGGTCTTAAATCAAATGGAACCATAGTATCATCGAGTCCTTTTCCTGTTCGCATATCTGCAGCAATCTGAGGAGTTAAACTTGATGTTGCCCAAGTATCCATTACATCTGTTTCAGGTTCAAATTCATCGCAACCACATTCGCATTTTTTTGTTGGTTTATCTTTCAAAGGGTCAACTGGTAAATCTTTCTCATCTGCCAAAATAACCTTTCCACAATTTTTACAGTACCAAACAGGGAAAGGGACGCCATAATATCTTTGACGACTAATGCACCAATTCCAAGATAAATTTTCTACCCAATTCAAATATCTTGCTCTCATATTTTGAGGGTGCCAATTTAAAGCAAGACCTGCATCGTATAGTTCTTGTTTATGTGAAAGTACATCAATAAACCATTGTTTTTTTATCTCAATTTCGATAGGAGTTCCACATTTATCGTGTGTAGAAACACTATGAACAATATTTTCTTGTTTAATTAAAAGGTCTTTTTCTTTAAGTTTTTCTAGCACAGCTTTTCGACAAGCAAGAATAGATAGACCTGCAAATTCTCCAGCAAGTTCTGTCATTCTTCCATTAGCTGTAAAACATTCTTTGATTGGAAGTTTGTGTTTACGTTGCCATTCTTTATCAACATTATCACCAAATGTACAACACATAACTACACCAGACCCCTTATCTACACTGACAAGCTCATCTGTTAAAACTTCAACTTCAAAATTAAAGTAAGGAACAATAAGTTTTTTTCCTACTAATTTAGCATTTCTTTTGTCATTAGGATTTACAAATACACATACAACTCCACATAACATTTCAGGTCTAGTTGTAGCAACAACAACATATTCATTTGTTCCAGAAATATAAAATTTAAGATAATTGAAAGTGCTTTCTATGTCTTTGTCTTCTAATTCACTTTGTGCACAAGCAGTTTGACATTCAACACACCATAAACTTGGTGCTTCATCTTGATATATATAACCCTTTTTATATAAATCAATAAAAGATTTTTGTGAAATTTTTTGAGTATTATTTGAAATTGAAGAATAATGTTCTTTTAGGTTACAACTGAAACCTGCTGATTTATATAAACTAAAAAACTCCTCTTCCAATTTCTTTGTTTCTTCAAGACATATATTAACAAAAGTTTGGCGTGGAAGTTCATATGCTCGTTTCTTTATTATCTTTTCAACATACCTTTCTGTAGGCAAGCCATTGTCATCAAACCCAAAAGGGAAATATACATTTTCTCCTTTCATTCTATGATGTCTTGCAACTGTTTCAATATGCGCGTAACTAGAAATATGTCCCATATGAATGTGACCATTTACTGTTGGTGGTGGAGTGTCAATAGCATATATTTTTTTATTTGAATTTTCTTCAAATTTATATATATCATTATCAAACCAATAATCTTGCCATTTTTTTTCTTTTTCACTAAAATTATATTTTTTATCTAACATCAATTTTCCTCCGTAGATATTTGCAAAAATATTTTATCAAAATCAAATTAAAAAATCAAGAAAAAAGCCTAACAAAAAAAATAAAAGACAGTATAAATTTACTGTCTAATTTAAGCCTCTATAAAAATTGTTTGTATTTCTATTTGACTTATCTGAAACATGATTTACAGAATCTAGAAAATCTTTTGATTTTTCATAATATTTAAGATAAGCCGTATTATTCAAAGCTAAATTTGTTATACGTTTTACTTCTGATGTTTCCATAAAATTTTTAAAACAATTTTTATCATCGATGACAATAATTTTTGCTGGTTTTTTAGGTGAACTATATAACATAGAATTTAGAAAAGCAGTTGACATATCAACACCTGTTTCACCCGGAATAATTTCTGTTCCACAATTTAAAACCATTAAGCCATCGGAAAGATTATTCAAAACCATTTGCATACTTTCTCTAAAATACAAATCAAGTTCGTCTATATCTTTACCACGTTGAAAAAATCCCATAGTCATATCATCATCATCAAAAACTTTAGAATTAGTTGAAGGATTAACAACCATGACATCATTATTATGTCTTACTCCAAAAGGTAGAATTGCAAGAGGTCTTTTCCCACCTTTTTTTATTATTTCATCTACAAGATGTTTAACTGCACTATTTTTATCTATATCACTATACATCACTGTAATATCATTTTTTACAAACCAATTAGCTATTGCACTTACATTTTGAGAGATATCTTCATTCATTTTGCCACCGACAATATAAACAATAAATCTATCTTTTTTTAATTCTAAAAAATTCATTCTTGCCTCCACTTTATTTTAACATCAATTTAGTTAGTTGTCAATACATATTTTTTATAACTTATTTATTATATAACTCATGCGTTTAAAAAAGCACTTATGAAAGTGCTTTTTGTTTTTTGGATTTTCTTTTTTTTCTTTTTGTTATAGAAAAGAAATTTGTTTTCTTGTTTGAGTACAAAATTAAAATTAATGCACCAAACAACACTATTGAACCAATAAGCACTAGAACCATTGCAAGAGGAGAAACTTTTAAGCCAAAGAAATCCATATTAACCGAATAGTCGGCTAATAGTTTATTTACAAAATCTCTATCTATTCCCATTTCTTTACCCAACACATTGATAGGTCCATCTAAGAAAAGCATTCTAAACAAACCAGCTGAATAAGTACCTGGAATAAATAAACATAGATATTGCACACTTTTTGGCATCATACCAACAGGTAAGTAAGCCCCAATCAAAAACCCGATAGCTGCACTAAAAACACTATTAAAAGATGTTAATGCTCCTTCAGTTTTAATCAAACTTGCAATCAATGTAATAAAGAATGATGAAGACAAAATAGATAAAACCATCGTACCTAAAATTGCAAGGAAGTTTACAAAGCTCATCAAGAAACCACCTGATGCAGCAAGGTAAATACAAGAAATAAGGAAAACAGCCCCACAAATAAAAAATGTAATAATAAAACTTGAAATCATATAACTGATGTAAAGTGCCCACTTAGGAATAGGAGCAGCCAAAACATCGTTAATAGTACCTCTTTCACGGTCACGAACCATAACAGTACATGAACTTAAAGTGACTGTTATACACGAAACTGACATAACCCCAGCAATCATCCAATTATTAATAACTGCCCTGACTTGTTCTACTGTAGCTCCCATTTCCTTAAATTCTGGTGTACTGTTGATGACATTTTGTACATTTTGTACCTGCATTTCTCCTAAAAAAAGGATATATAAAAGTAAAACAATAACTGGTGCAAGTATTGAGAAAAAGACCATCATTTTGTCTTTCATGAACATTTTTACATTTCTTGTGACTAGCGACTTAAGAGGTAGCCAAACTCTATTTTTCACCATTTTCTTCTCCAAATTTTCTACCTGTAATATTCAAGAACACATCATCCATGTCCCCTTTCAAAATTTCAATATCTTTCGTATATTCTTTGTGTTTTTCGATAAAATCGATTGCCTCATCAGAACTTTTTATATTAATTCTATAATAATCACCACAATAAGAGAAAGTTTCTAATGAGTTTTCAAATTCTTCATTTCTATCCATATATATTTTTATATAATCACTTGAATAGGTGTTTTTTAAATTATGAGGTGTATCATTTGCTACAATTTTTCCTTTATCGATAACTACAACCCTATCAGCTTTATCTGCTTCTTCCATATAGTGAGTTGTTAAAAATACTGTCATTTTGCGCTTGATTCTAAGCTCATCAATCAAAGACCAAATCTTTTTTCTAGTTTGAGGGTCCAAGCCTGTTGTAGGTTCATCAAGAACTAATATTTTAGGCAAATTTATCAAACCTCTTGCAATATCAACTCTTCTTCGTTGACCTCCAGATAATCTGTCAAAACGCTTTTTTACAATTTCTTGAAGATTTAAAAGTTCGATAAGTTCGTCAATTCTTTCTTTGCGTGCTTTTCCACTTAAGCCATAAAACCCTGCCCTAACATATAAATTTTCTTTTACAGTTAACACATTGTCAAGTGTAGAGTTTTGAAAAACTACTCCAATTTGACTTTTAACTAACTCAGGGTTTACATCAATATCAGTTCCATTAACAATAATTTTACCACTATCTTTTTTTAAAATAGAGCATAAAATATTTATCGTTGTTGATTTACCAGCTCCATTTAATCCCAAAAAGGCAAATAAACTTCCTTGTTGGACATCAAAAGAAATGCCGTCAACAGCTTTAACATCACCATAATATTTTTTTAAGTCACGAATTTCTATTATATTTTTCATATTACCCCATGAATATTTAAAGTATAACATATATTAATCTGAAAAAAAAACAATTTTTCAAATAAATAAAAAAATCTTTTTGTTAAAATTTAAATTTTAATTTAAAATTATTTGCAAAATTCGACAAAATAGTATATCATATAAGATATACGGAGGTAAATTATGTGGTTTTTCGGTAAAAAGAAGAAAAATGAAGAGAAAAATGAGAAAATAGAAACAAAAAATGAAGAAGTTAAAGAGGTAAAAGATGAAGAAAAACCTCAGCCTGCTCCAGAACAAGAAAAAGAAGTGAAAAAAGCTCCTAAGAAGACAACTGCAACTAAAAAAGCATCTGCTCCAAAAGCGTCTTCTGAAAAGAAATCTGAAAAAAAGGTTAAAAATAAACCTCAACCTAAATCAAATACAAATTCAAATAAGACAAAAAAAACTACAGTAAAGCCAGAATCTAAATCTGAAAATAAAACAAAGAAAGCTTCAGCAAAATCAGAATCTAAATCTGAAAACAAAACTAATGAAACAAGAAAAAGTCTTTACAGAGTTATGTTTGATAAGGAAACAAGAAATTGGCTAATTAAAAAAGATGGTGCTAAAAGAACTATCGCATCTTTTTCTACTAAAGAAGAAGCTATGAATAGAGTAAAAGAATTGTCAACATCAAACGAATCTAATTTTATAGTTCATAAAAAAGACGGAAAATTCCAAAAGAAGAGTAAATAAAAGCTCTTCTTTTTTTATTGTTTATTTTTTCAAAAAACTTTTATTTTTGAATTTTTGTTTTCAACTTTTTACCAAAGATTAATACATTTATTTTGACCCAAATTTTGACCCAAAATTTGCTGTAAAAAGTTAATAATCGAAAAAAAAGAACACAACATATTGTGTATGTCATGTTCATAAACCACTATTGGTGGAGATGAGCGGACTCGAACCGCTGACCCTCTGCTTGCAAGGCAGATGCTCTACCAACTGAGCCACACCCCCATATTGCTTTTGCATTTTATCATATTTATTTAATCTTGTCAAGAATTTTTATAAAAAAACATCTTTTTGCAAAAGCAATTTTTATTTTATGTCTAATAATTCTTCTTTCCAACCATATTTATTCAAGTCAATTTTATTTTCTTTATCAAAAATAATACCTTCCAACTCTAAAAGTTTTTGTTGCTTCTTAGGTCCACCAAACGCAAATCCTGAGCTTACTTTACCAAACCTATTTACAACTCTATGACAAGGAATAATTTGATTATTTGGATTTTGATGCAATGCATAACCTACAGCCCTAGAACATTTTGGTGCTCCAAGAATTTTTGCAATTTGCCCGTAAGTTGCCACCTTTCCTTTTGGAATTTCTTTAACGACATCGTACACTCGGTTATAAAAGTTCATATTACCTACTCTGACACTACATCATATTTTAAACGTATGTCACTTGAAATATAATAATCATCAGCAACATAATACTTTAAAATTACTACAAAATTATCATTTTCAATATAGATTTCGTCATCTAATTTCCCTTTCTCTAATCTTGAATCTTGTAATTTATATTCAGTATAACCCAATGTTGACATTGTAAGTTTTATTTCAATTATATTAAAACATTCTACATCATTAAGTGTTAAAGAAGGTTTTTGTTTTGTAAGTTCTTTCCAATTATCTTGAATTAATGCATCATCTCTATAAACTCTAGTTTCTGCCTTAACAACATTTTCGTCTTTAAAATCAAATGACACATCTACATCTTTTCTTACTATTTCTCCATTAGTAAATTTGAAATTCATTTCATAAATATAATATTCAGTTGGTTCTTCTTGACCTGACTCTGGAGGAACTACTTTTTGTAATTGAGGTGCACAATCAAAAACAAGTTCAAATTTATCGAAAATATTAGTTTCTTGATTTTTCCTTGCTTTCAAAATAAATCCATTTAATTCCTGACTGTATAAATCATCTTCCACCAAATTCATATTGTTTAACATATCACCTAGTTTAAAAAGTAGAATATCGTTTAAATATAAATCATATTTTTGTAAATTTATCATTGATTTATAAGCACCAATATCTTCACTTAGGGTATATTCCCATGATATAACAGTCTTATCTCCCTCAAATCCAAGGGCTACACCTGTTGCATCTACTCCTGATACATCAGTTTTTTGCTCTTCGTCAAGTTTATTAATTTGTGGAGTAAACAATGGTTCGGAATAATATGGAAGGTCCGATTCAATTTTCAAACTGATTGGAATTACCTCTTGTTCTATTTCTCCTTCCATTTGGTAATATCTAATATTTCTAACAGAAACTTTAAAAATTTCATCTTGATAACTTGTTATTTTTGGAGTCAAATTTTTAAATTTAAATTTACCATTTTGATTTGCTTCTAATATAGTTCCATTTATTTCTAAGTTGACATTTGTATAATCAGCATATATTCCAACTTCACTCTTAGGCATTTTTTCTTCAATTTCAAATTCTACAGTGTCTGTTATATTCACTGTTTGTTTTTCAGCATCTTTAACTGTATATTTTATATCAAATGTTTCATTTTTTAAAGGTAATTCTATTTCATATTCATAATAATCTAAATTAGCGTAATCAATAACAACTCTATAATCTTTTTTTTCTTTAATATTTAGTTCTCCACAATCAATAAAAAAAGTTTTTCCGATATAAAAAGTAGCTAAAGTTAATTCATCTTCAACACCATCTTCAAAAATTTTGAAAGGGAAATATTTGTCTATGTTAAAAGGTTGAATTCCATCAAATCTAAATCTCAACACACGGAATGAATTTAGCTCTAGATTTAAATTTGCATCATATTCTTTTTCTATAACAGAATTGTCACTTTTCATAAAATCATACAAATTTGTGTTATAGTCATCATCGCTATCTGCATCATTTGCAAAACTTATCTTTGTTAATTTCAATTTTTCTATAACTTCTTCATTTTCAATATCTTCACTATTGTCAAGTTCAAATTTAAAAGCTGTAGAAATCATTTTAAGTCCGTCAATAGTGATATTGACATCGTTTTCTATTCTCGCAAGTTTTATGTAACCAAAATATAAATTATTCTCTAATGATGGATTATATCTATCTTCCCCAAATTCGTTTTCTTTGCCAAAAACATCAGTATCAATATTTAATTGGTTGCCGTTCACAAAAATTTCTATATCATCAAAATCTACACCCAATTTACTCGCATTAAACTCTACAGTAACATTAGAATTATTTGCAATAGTATATGATGAGTCGCCAATAATATACTCTTCACCAATTTTAAGTTTAACATCTGCAAGACCAGAGGTATCAGTTATTGTAATAACCTTATTATCGTTTCCACAGCATGAAGTAAGAATTACGCCTGAAACAAGCGCAAAAACTGCAAAAAGAAAAATTGAAAACAGTTTTTTCATTCCAACTCCCTTTATATATTGTAACACAAATTTTTCATCTTACAAAACATTAATAAAAAAATCTTGCATCTTTATGCAAGATTTTTGCCAGCTGAATTAGTTGAATCAAATGTTTTAGGCTCAAAAATAGTTGATTTTGTTTGTGATTTATAAATTTTGTTTTCCACTAATACATTATTTTTATTAAATTTTAAAAATGCATCTACCATATATCCCTGAAGCAAATCAGGAAGCCATAGTTCATCTCCAGGTGTGAATGCCTTGTATTTTAAATCTTCACGTTTAACCCATTGTAATTTCAATTCATCACTATCTTTAACGATACCCTCATAATCAAATGCAATATAAACGTGCATATTTCCAAAGGTTTTTTCTCCATTTATATATTTTTCGTAATGAATTATCCCTCTTTTTTCATATTGTTTAGGAGTTATATTTGCTTCCTCCTGACATTCTCTTATCATTGCTTCTTCAATGGTTTCGCCAGGATTTTTCTTTCCTCCAATACCATTCCAAAAGCCTTTACAAACACTTCTTTGTTTTTCTCCAAGTAAAATCTTATCATTTTCTTTATCTATTACATAAAGTAAAGTCCATTCCAATAATTTACTCATCTTAAAGCCTCCAAAGAGATTTTAACACTAAGTAAACTGATTGTCAATAGTCAAATTTCTATTTCGTTCTCAATATTTTTATTTTTTCTAGTGCTTTTGCACGATGAGACACACTATTTTTCTCTTCGGCAGTTGCTTCTCCAAATGTTTTTTTTAGTTCATTAGAATAAAATAGAGAATCGTAACCAAATCCATTACTCCCTTTTGTTTCGTGTAGAATAGAACCAGAAGTTCTTCCTTCTGCATGAATAGAATGTCCATCAGGATAAAGTTCAACAATACTGCATATAAAATGTGCTGTCCTATCTTTTTTATTTGCAAGATTTTTTAATAGTTTTTGACGATTTTTTTCATCGTCACCATGTATGCCTGAATATCTTGCACTATAAACTCCTGGCTCACCATTTAAGGAATCTACACAAAGTCCACTATCATCAGCCATAACAGATGCTTGAATTCCTTTCTTTTTTAAAAATTCCATTATTGTTTTTGCTTTTATCATAGAATTTTCATAAAAGGTTAAACCATTCTCTATTATTTCATCTCTAAAACCGATATCTTTCATTGTGATAATTTCACAATCATTAAGAATTTCTTTAAACTCTTTTATTTTATGCTCATTGTTTGATGCTAAAATTATTTTATCCACTTTCTTCTCCTTAGTTTATTATAAAATAATAGTGCAACCATGTCAAATTAATTAAAAAAGATTGATTTCTCAATCTTTCAAACTATTTTAAAACCTTCACATGAAAAACTTTCAGCAAATATGGAAGATATGTTTGTAATTATATTATTACAAAGTTCTAACTCTTCACTTTTAATCGATAAGAGCATAAGTTTTATTATTACTAAATTTTCTATAGAAACTAAACTTAAAAATGTCATACTTTCATTTTCAATGCTTGCAAATTTATAATTTTTTCTTTCTCCAAATTTTTCAAATAGTTGTTTTTTAGATTCTACTATCGCAATTTTTAGTTTTTTTGAATTAAAAATTTTGTCTAATTTTTCTAAGCATGCTAACATTTTTAAAAATAAAATATTTATTTCATCTAACAAAAGATTAAATTCTTCTTCCTCTAATTTAACAAAAACAAATCCCTTTTTCTTTAATGAATTTGAATATGCTTTTGCAATTTCTTCAAAATTTTCCGGTAAAATTTCATCATTATAGTTATTTTCCATATCATTTTTTATGACAAATACTTTATTTTTGATACAAAATAAAAATCACACAAATAATGTGTGATTTCCATCTAGAAGTCAAAAGGATTTGTAGATTTAATAACCTTTTTGTTTCTCGCTTTAATATCATAATAAATCTTTTCTGTATCCAAACTCTTCATAATACCAACTTGTCTAACAGCATCTTTCTTATAGAAAAATGGCACTTGGTCCCAACGCGTTAATCTCAATCTCATAGGATTGTATCTAAACAATTTAACAATAACTTCACCAAATTCCAATTGTCCAAGTTCATATGGAGTAATCAATGCTCTTGTAGTTCTTTGTGTATTAGTTGTCTTATTTATATCATCTGTATTTTTTGTACTCTTTGATACATTTGTTTCTTCATGTAATAATTGCACTTCACCACACATTTTTGAAAAAGCATCTTGTGTTGGTTGGTCATCAGTACCAATATAAATCTGAGCATTACAGTTTCCTCTAATTGTTTTTGCAGCATCTTGCCCATATTTTGTTTCTAACTGTGTATATGATTGAACAGCCATTTCATACAAAATATTACGTCCACGGGAAACAGTAATCATACTATCAAACTTAGGAATTGGTGGCAAATTACCAAATTCTTCCAAAATGAAATAGACATGGTTAGGTAGTTTCTTACTATGATATGAATTTGCTTTATCAACAAGTCTTTTATATAGTTGTGACAAACATAAAATTGCTAAGTTGTGTCTTTCTTCTCTATCATCTGGAATAATCAAATAAAATACAGTTGGCTTACTTGTAAAATCATCAAAACTGATATCACTTTGCGAAGTCAAATAAGAAATTCCTATATCATTCATAAATGAAATTTTACCATTTAAAACACCAATATATGACTTTGTTGTGTTTGGTGCATTGTTTATTACTGCTGAAGTAAGATTAGGAACAGTTGAAGTTGCTTCGTCACGTCCTTGTAATAAATATTTTCTAATTGTTTCAAATGGCGCTTCTGCATCAGGGTCACGATATGTAGCTATTTTATATAAATTGAAGAAATTAAATTTTTCTTTCGTCATACCAAGTTCAGGATTTAAACTATCTTCAAGCATAGCCAAAGCACAACCATACAAATAATCTTGTGCACCCTCTTCCCAAGTTGGGTCTTGTGCCTTAGATTTTGGAGCAATAGTATTACATATTTCACGAAGTTCATTTTGCGCTAAATCACAATAAACCTGTTCAGCACTTTTAACTGCAATCCTAAGTTGGTCTTCATTTGGATATGCAACCCCTTCAAATCCATACCACTCTTTTCCATAAGTTTCTCCAGGTATTTGTTGAAAACCTGCATCTTTTGGTTTTGTTCCAGCAGTACATTTTTTTATGTTTTTAGAACAATTTTTTCCTTTATGATATAAGTCAAAAGCGTGTTCCATTGGATTCCAACGAGTTGACGAAAATGGGTCACGAAGGTCCAAAGTCATAATTCGGTATCCTTCATCTTCACAAATTTTACTAGTTTTTGTAAAAAGTTCGCCTTTAGGGTCAGAAATTACCATGCAAGGTTTTTCCCCTGAGTGAGCGTAAATTCTTATGCTTGGAACTAAAACCAGAGAAGTTTTACCTGAAGCCGTTGTTCCTATGACAAGACAATGATATTCATCTTTCATTGCAATTTGATATTTACTACCTTCAATAGTATTTCTAAAAACAATACCTGTATTTTTTAAAGAAGGTAATTGTGACCAAGTCGTAGCAATCAAACCAAATTGATTTTTAATATCTTCTGGAGCAAGCCATTTAGCATCATAAGAAAGGTCCATTTCATCTCCACCAGAAGTTTTACCAGTAGTCTTTGCATTTGATTCAATTTTTCTAGGTTTTGAAAAGAAAAGGAAAAGAAGTCCAAGAATAAGTCCACCACCAGCACCAACAAAAGCATAATCAGTTGTTAAAGATTCTGTAATTTGAGATGGATTTTTTGTGAAATAGTGTAATGCAACACCAGCTGCATAACCGATAATAGTAAAAATAATGATTGCAATAATAAACTTTTTCCCATTAGATTTAGATTTCATAAAATGCCCCCAAATAGACTTTATAAATATATATTAAACAAAATTTCAAAAAAAAGCAAGTAAAGGTATAACTTTTTTAAAAAAGAAGATTGAAATTTTTGAAATATATGATATACTAAGCCTAACAGTTAATAAAATAGATACCCAAATGCTCTCGTAGTGAAATGGATATCACACTCGTCTTCGGAACAGATTTTGTGGGTTCGATTATCCCACTCAAAAAATAATCAATTATGCTCCCGTAGTGAAATGGATATCACACTCGTCTTCGGAACGAGGGTCTCGGGTTCAAATCCTGACGGGAGCACCAAAAATCCGTTTATTACAAGATGGTGATGTCACAAAGAAAAAAGTATAGGCAATGTGTTTAAGCTTGTTTGAGAATGTCACACTTTGCAGTCCTTGACAACCTCAAAACGCACCATCTTCAATCCTTACGATGTTTAGTTGAGTCAATATATTTTAGGTTAAGACAACTTACAAAATGTAAAGAAAAAGGCTTTTTATAAAGCCTTTTTTTATTTATTTTAATGTGTGATTTTTTATAATCTATTTTCTGGCATAGACGCTATACAATTCATCACTTATAGTCATTTCCCCATGGTTATACAATTCTGGTGTCTCATAAATATCATTATGAACAATATCGTCAATACTTTTAAGAACTCTTACAATCTTTATGTTACTGCCGTAAAACTTAAGTTGATAAACATAAGAATTTCTAATTGTTATATCGTTTATATCACCATTGGTACTATCAAATGCATTGTTGGCAATATGGTTAATTCCTGATCCAAATTTAATGCTGTAAATTGCTGCCTGTGCAAATGCTAAATTATTTATGCTAACTAAATTATCGTCGATAACAAGGTTACGTATGTATATCCCTCTAAACATACTATCTAGGATTGTTTTAACATTAGGTCCGATAGTAAGGTCCATATAAGAAGAATAATTAACGTGATAACCAATTTCATCGAAGATCAGATAGGATTTGTCATAGTCACTTTCCGAAATTTCTGTATCATAATAAAATGTTCTAAGATTTGTACATTTGAAGAATGCTTTTTTCCCTATTTTGTGTGTATTTTTATTTATTGTCAAATTTTCCAAACCTGAAAATTGATAAAACGCATAATCACTAACATCAAAATCGATTGTAATTTCTGTTACAGGGGTGCCGTTGATTTTAAATTTGCCTTTGTATGAAATAGGGTTGGAGTGTTCGCTTGCAAATTTGATTTTTGCCCAATCTTCAATTTCTCCTAGATAATTTAAATCGAAATCTTCACTTAAATTTCCTTTATTTCCATTATAAAACCATTCGTCTATTTCTTTTATCCCCACTCCAATGGTTAGAGAATGCATTTTGAAAGGAATGGAGTCATATTCTATTTTTTGTACATTGTCCTTTAATAGAATGGATTTTACATTATTATTTGATGAAAATATATATTCTGAAAAAACATTTGAGCCAAATATAAGTTCTATTCCCGGTCCAGAAGTGCCAGCCCCATCGAAAATAGTTTCATATTGTTTTGTTAGTGTTATGTTGGCGTCATATTCGATTTTTTCTAGTCCAGTGCAATTGTGAAATGCACCACTGCCTATTATTTTAACAGTGTCAGGAATGGTCAAAGATTTTAAATTTGATATGTTATAAAAAGCTGATCCATAAAATCTATAGTTGCCTACAACATTTAAATCATTAACTTCGCCATTTATTTTAAGTTCTCCAAGCAAACTGGCAGGGTTTGAAAGAGGCCCCGCAAAAGAAATCTTTAGCCAATCGTCAATACTCCCAATGAAGTTGAAATCATTTAATTTTTCACAACCGTCAAAAGCCTTAAAAGATATTTGTCGAATTGCATTTCCCATTTCTATAGTTTCAAGATTGCTACAATTTGCAAAGGCATATTCACCTATTTGAGAAACATTATTTGTGATAGTTAGTTCTTCAAGGGAAGTGCAACCATAAAAGGCATAATCC